>NZ_JAWOAI010000371.1:0-10133 GCF_033194735.1 Streptomyces sp. W16 | reverse complement strand
TCCTCGACGACGGCACCAGGCTGCCCGCCGGAGCCGTCGTGGTCGGCATCGGCGCCCGCCCCGCCACCGGCTGGCTCGCGGACTCCGGCATCGAGCTGGGCGCACACCGCGAGGTCGTGGCCGACGACCGGCTGCGCACCTCGGTGCCGGACGTGTACGCGGTCGGCGACTGCGCCTCCTTCCCTTCGGGAAGGTATGGCGAGCGACTTCTCGTCCACCACTGGGACAACGCCCTTCAGGGCCCGCGCACGGTCGCCGCGAACATCGTCGGCCAGACCCCGGCGGTCTACGACCCGGTGCCGTACTTCTGGTCCGAGCAGTTCGGCCGCTTCGTCCAGTACGCGGGCCATCACGCGTCCGCCGACACCACCCTGTGGCGCGGTGACCCGTCCACTCCCGCCTGGACCGTCTGCTGGCTGCGCGAGGACCGCCTGGTGGCCCTTCTCGCGGTCGGCCGCCCCCGTGACCTGGCCCAGGGCCGCCGCCTGATCGAGTCGGGCACCCCGATGAATCCCGAGCCGCTGGCGGACCCTTCTCTGCCGATGAAGGCCGCTATCGCCTAGTTTGCGACCCCAGGTCGGACCGGCCCGGCTTCCGACTGTCAGTCCGGGATGGCACGCTGTTTACGTGACCGAGATTGACGCAAAGATCGATGCTCTCGTCCCCGCCTGGCTCACGCTGCCCGACATCGCAGAGATGCTCGATGTCGAGGTGACACGCGTGCGGCAGCTGGTCAAGGACGGCCAAGTCATCGCCGTACGCCGTGGAGAGAACCGCGCGCTGCACGTCCCCGCCGCCTTCATCGACGGGACCGAGCAGAAGGTCGTCAAGGGCCTCACGGGGACCCTGACGCTCCTCCGGGACGACGGCTTCTCCGACGAAGAGATGCTGGAGTGGCTCTTCACCCCCGACCCCAGCCTGCCCGGCACCCCCGCGCAGGCACTGAGCGAGAATCGCGGCACGGAGGTGAAGCGCCGCGCCCAGGCGCTCGCCGTCTGACCCGGACGACCGGCTGACCCGGACGACCGACCGGTGTACGGGCCGCGGCACGCCCGCCCGCGGCCCGTACACGGCACCACCGCGCAACGACGACGAACGACAACGGGGGACACACGCATGCCCGACACCGCAGCCGCCGTACGCGCGGAACTCGCCGACGCCCGGGTCTACCTCTGCACGGACGCCCGCAGAGAGCAGGGCGACCTCCCGGAGTTCCTGGACGCGGTCCTGGCCGGCGGGGTCGACATCGTGCAGCTGCGCGACAAGGGCATGGAGGCCGCCGAGGAGCTGGAGCACCTCCAGGTGCTCGCCGACGCCTGCGCCCGGCACGGCAGACTGCTCGCGGTCAACGACCGCGCGGACGTCGCCCACGCCGCCGGCGCCGACGTACTGCACCTGGGGCAGGGCGACCTCCCGGTCCCCGCGGCCCGCGCGATCCTCGGCGACGACGTCCTGATCGGCCGTTCCACGCACGCGGACGCGGAGGCCGCCGCAGCCGCCGTCCAGGAGGGCGTGGACTACTTCTGCACCGGCCCGTGCTGGCCGACCCCCACCAAGCCCGGCCGCCACGCGCCCGGCCTCGACCTGGTCCGGTACACGGCCGCCCTGGGCACCGACCGCCCCTGGTTCGCCATCGGCGGCATCGACCTCGGCAACCTCGACGAGGTGCTCGAAGCGGGCGCCCGCCGGGTCGTCGTCGTACGGGCGATCACCGAGGCCGACGACCCGGGCGCGGCGGCGGCCGAGTTCGCGAAGCGGCTCCGGCAGCTCTGAGAGCCGTCCGGGTGTCGCGCTGTTGTCCGGTGGGTGGACAGCAGGGCGACAAATCAGGCAAATTTCCGGTTCCGGTTGGGTGACCGCCGTCCCCTGACTAACCTGCGGGTATGGCCTTCGGAATCGCATCCACCAGGACTGATCGCGCACGGACGGTGCGCGACATGCTCGCGACCGGCAAGAACACGTACTCGTTCGAGTTCTCCGCGCCGAAGACCCCCAAGGGTGAGCGAAGCCTGTGGAGCGCGCTGCGGAGGGTCGAGGCGGTCGCCCCCGACTTCGTCTCCGTGACCTACGGCGCCGGCGGGTCGACCCGCGCGGGCACCGTCAAGGAGACCGAGCAGATCGTCGCCGACACCACGCTCACCCCGGTCGCCCACCTCACCGCGGTCGACCACTCCGTCGCCGAACTGCGCAACATCATCGGCCAGTACGCCGACGCCGGGATCCGCAACATCCTCGCCGTGCGCGGCGACCCGCCCGGCGACCCCATGGCCGACTGGGTGGCGCATCCGCAGGGCCTGACGTACGCGGCCGAACTGGTCCGGCTCATCAAGGAGTCGGGCGACTTCTGCGTCGGCGTCGCCGCCTTCCCGGAGCTGCACCCGCGCTCCCCGGACTGGGACACGGACGTCAGGCGCTTCGTCGACAAGTGCCGGGCCGGCGCCGACTACGCGATCACCCAGATGTTCTTCCGCCCGGAGTCGTATCTTCGCCTGCGCGACCGCGTCGGGGCCGCGGGCTGCGTCACCCCGGTCATCCCCGAGGTCATGCCGGTGACCAGCGTGCGGATGCTGGAGCGGCTGCCGCAACTCAGCAACGCCGTCATCCCGGACGCTTTGAAAGAGCGAATCCTCACAGCCAAAGACGATCCGGCGGCTGTACGCTCGATCGGAATCGACTTCGCCACGGAGTTCTGCGCCAGGCTGCTGGCCGAGGGAGTGCCCGGATTGCACTTCATCACCCTGAACAACTCCACGGCGACGCTGGAAATCTACGAGAACCTGGGCCTGCACCACCCACCGCGGGCCTAGACCGGCCGCCCGGACATACGACACACTTCGTAGCGGCCACTGGGAGAGGGGCGTACATGGGCTGGACGGTCCTCTACATCGCGTTCGGCATCGTCGCACTGTGGTTGCTCGGTGAGGTGCTGCTGCAGTACAAGGCGCGGCTGCGCTGGCGACTGCTCGCCTTCGTCGGCTTCCTGGGCGTCGTGCTCGGCGTACTGATGCCCTCCGTCGTGGTGATCGGACTGGGCGCGGTGGCCTTCGCCATCGGCCAGACCTACGTCACCCTGTCGTTCCGCCGCGGCTTCGAAGCCGGCTGGGCGGTCTCCGGGCGACCCGGCGTCGGCGGCTTCAAGCGCCGCGGCGGCGAACCGGACGAGCAGGACCCGGGCCTGGACGCCTCGGGTCTCGACTCGACCGGCGCCCAGCCCGCTTTCCAGGAGTACGGCCAGAACAAGGCGGACTTCGGCCAGAACGACGACTACGACCGCGACGACGTCTTCACCCCGAACCGGCCGCTCGACCCCACGGCCGCCGAGACCACCTCGGTCTACGAGCCGCAGCCCCTGCCGGACGACACCGGCTCCTACGGCGTCTACAGCGCCACCGCCTACGCGAACGCCGCCGACCCGAACTACGCGGGTACGGACCAGGCCTACGCGGCAGCGGCGGCCGGCCAGACCCAGGACCAGGCCTATGCGGCGGCCGACCAGCAGCAGTACGGCTACGACAACAACTACTCGGGCTACGACCAGCAGCAGTACGGCTACGACACGACCGGCCAGCAGCAGTACGCGGCCTACTCCGACCCGTACATCGGCACCCAGACCTACGGCGGCGCCACGTACGACAACACTGGCTACGACGGCCAGCAGCAGTATCCCCAACAGGGCTACACGCAGGACCAGTACGGCAACGGCGGCTATGTCGGCGAGACCCCGGCCGGCGGGGTGTGGGTCCCGCAGCAGCGCAACGACGAGACCTACGGCGGCGAACTCCCGCCGGACCAGCAGCAGTACCCCTACCAGGGCGACGGCCAGCAGCAACAGCAGCAGCCGCAGTCGGGCCCCGGCTACGACGAGCAGTACCGTTTCTGAAGCCTACTGAGACCCTCTGAACCGCGGTCCCTCCACGATCAGTCCGGCCACCAGCGCCCCCGACATACCGGCGTGCGCGAGCCCACCACCGGGGTGGGACCAGCCGCCGACCCGGTAGAGACCGGGCAGGCGCGTGGTGTTCGCCGGGTGCAGGAAACGGCCCCGGCCGGCGGCGAGCGAGGGCGCGGGCACGGCTCCGGAACAGGCACCGGTCTCGCTCTCCGTGTCCCCGGGTGTGCGCACCTCGTGCCACAACAGGCGCTCCCGAAGCCCGGGTACGGCACGTCCGGCGGCTTCGAGGAGGAAGTCCGTGTAGCGCCGAACCGTGCCCTCGTCGTCCCAGTCGGCCTCGCTCGACAACACGGCGGACACCACCACGGACTCGTGCTCGCCGTCCGGCGTGAGCGCGGGGTCGTCGGGGCGCAGCACCGTCACCGTGGGGCAGCGGGGCTCGTCGCCTCCAGGGGAGGCCAGGAAGTCCAACTCGGCCTCGCGGTCCGGGGCGTGGACGACCGTCCGGTGGACGGCTCCGGCCTCGCGCGAGCCGCGCAGGGCCAGCAGGAGCGAGAACCGCACCGGCCGGGGGGAGTCCGGATCGGCCCGCACATCGCCGTCCTCGTCCAGCGAGCGGTCGGTCAAGGCCCGCAGCCGCGCGGGGTCCACGTCGGCGACGACATGGTCCGCGTCGACCACGGTCCCGTTTCTCAACTCCACCCCCGCCGCCCGCCCGTCCTTCTCCAGGACCCGGGTGACCTCGGCCCCGAAGACGAACTCGACCTTCCGCGCCACGCACCGCTCGTACACGGCACGCGCCAACTCCCGCATGCCGCCCCGCACATACCAGGTACCGAAGGCGTGCTCCATGTACGGCAGCACGGCCGCGCTCGCCGGAGCGGACCGGGGATGGAGGCCGTACGCGAGCGCGTGGCTCTCCAGGAGAGCCGTCAGGCGATCGTCGCGCAGCTCCCAGGCGCCGATCTCGGTGAGGGTGCTCGCCCGGCGCGTGCGCAGCAGCTTCTTGTGCGGGACCGCCGGATAGGGCTCCTGCTCGGCCAGCACCGACCAGTTGGGCCACAACGGCTCCTCCAGGAGGGGCCTGCGGGTGCGGTCCCAGGCCTCGCGGGCCCGGATCAGGAAGTCGCCCCAGCGCTGCCCCGCGCCGCCGCCCAGCGCCTCGTCCAGGGCTGTGACGACGCCCGCGCGGGAGGCGTTCGGCAACGACACCTCCGTGCCGTCCGCGAAGACGTGCCGCGAGGACGGGTCGACCTGGACCAGCTCGACCAGGTCCTCCAGCGGCTCCTTGCCGGTCTTGATGAACAGGTCGCGGTAGACCGCGGGCACGGGCAGCAGCCCGGGGCCGGTGTCGAAGGAGAAACCGTCCCGCTCGAAGCGGCGCACCGCACCGCCGTACGTCTCCGTACGCTCGTACACCGCCACCCGGTGGCCCGCGACGGCCAGCCGGGCAGCGGTCGCCATCGCGCCCATGCCGGCGCCGATCACCGCAATCCGTGCCATGCCTGCGACTTTATCGGCCGCCACTGACAGTGCGGTCACGGGCCGTCACCACGGCGGCCGGTCCGGTGGCCCTCCCACCTGCGAGGCCAGCCGTCTCTCCTCTCGGAGCTGGGCCCGGCGGCGCAGGAACCGGCGGATCCGTGAGATCAGGAAGAACAGGACCGTCAGCCCGGCCACCAGCAGCACGGCCGCGATGATCGCCGCCGCCTGTGGATGGAACATCGCGAACGAGACGATCCCGCCGACCCCGAGATCCTCGGCGAGACTCATGACGATGTTGCTGAACGGCTCCGGCGAGGTGTTGATCGCCATCCGGGTCCCGGCCTTGACCGTATGGCTGGCCAGCGCCGTCGAACCGCCGACAAAGCCCGCCACCACATCGTTCAGCGAACCGCTGTGACCGGCCAGCACCGCGCCGACCCACGCCCCGGCGGCCGGCCGGATCAGGGTGTGCACCGAGTCCCACACGGAGTCGACGTAGGGGATCTTGTCGGCGACCGCCTCGCACAGGAACAGCACGGCCGCTGTCACGAGGACCTCAGGGCGTTGCAGCGACTCGGGGACGGCGTCGCTCACCCCGGTCGCGCCGAAGACGCCGAGCAGCAGCACCACCGCGTAGGCGTTGATGCCGCTGGCCCAGCCGCTGGTGAAGACCAGGGGGAGTACGGACACGGGGGCGATAGTAACCACTCGGCAACAGGGCGTCCTGGGCCTGAGTGCGTACGGCTGAGTATGCGTACCTAGAGGGTGAGATGAGTACGCGCGCGGATGGGGTGCGACCTGCGCGAACGAGAGAGTGGAGACACGGAAAGGGGCGCGGCTCCGGTACCGCCGACACGGGGCGGCGGAACGGGGCCCGCGCCCTTGGCCGCTCCTTCCGCCGGAACGTCGGCGGAAGCGAGGCACGGGGGAACCCAGGGGGACTGACCAACGGGGGTTCCAACAGGGGGAACGTACGGGGGAAGCACAAGGGAGCGCCGGTTCGGGGCGGCCCGCGGGGGACGCGGCCACAACGAACCGGCGCTTCTGTGCGTGCGGTCAGCGGTCTCCGCTCACCCTGCCCTGGAGCAGCCTGGACAGCGCCGAGTGGACGTCGTCCAGGGAGCGCTCCGGCTGGAACGACTGCCAGTCGAGAGCGGCCACCAGGACCATCCCGACCAGTGCGGCGGCCGTCAGCCGGACATCGATCTCGGGGCTGAACTCGCCGCCCGCCACACCCGCGTGCAGCACGTCCTCGATGGCGGCGTTCACCTGCTGGCGCACCACCATGAGCGTGGACTGCCAGGCCCGGTTGGTGCGATACAGCTCGGCCACGTACAGCTGGGTGAAGGACGGGTAGCGGGCGATGAAGCCGAGGCCCGCGCGGATCATCGCGTCCAGGGCGTCCACCTTGCTGCCGCCGTCCCGCGCGGTCTGCTCGGCGGCCTCCCTCAGAGAGGCGGTGAGGAGGCCCACGCCGTGTCGCAACAACTCCTCGAAGAGGACGGACTTGCTCGCGAAGTTGTAGTAGACGGTGCCCTTCGCGACCCCGGCACGCTCGGCGATCTCGTCCACCGTGGTGGCCGAGAAGCCCTGTTCGGCGATGAGCGTGACGGCTGCCTCGTAGAGCTTCTGCCGGGTGGCCTCGCGGCGCGTGCTGCCGCCCGACGGGGTGCTGCTGCTTTCCATGGGCCTGATTGTCACAGGCCCGGCTCCGGCGGTGGGCACGGGTGTCGAGGTCCTGGGCGAGGTCACAGGCTCAGCTCCGGGTGCAGCCGGTCCAGCGTCCATACCTGGCGGCGGCGCGCGGACAGCGCGGTCAGCGCGAGCGCGCCCGCGGTGAAGGCGACGAGCACCACGCACGCGTGCCACACGGGTTCCAGGCCACCGCCCGTGATGAGCCTCCGTAGTGCCTCGACCACGTAACTCATCGGCAGGAAGGGGTGGATCGCGTTGAAGAAGCCCGGACTGGTCTGCACCGGATAGGTGCCGCCCGCCGACGTCAACTGGAGCATCAGCAGGGCGAGTACGAGGATCCGGCCTGCCGCCCCGAAGCGCGCGTTCAGCCACTGCACGATCGCCGCGAAGCACGCCGTCACCAGGAACAGGAAGCCGACCGTGCCGACCGCGTGTGCCATCTCCAGACCGATCGCCCAGTGCAGTACGGCCATCAGGGCCACCGTCTGGAGCACCCCGACCGCCACCACCGGCAGCCAGCCCGCGAGCGCGATCCGCCGGGCCGGGGCACCGGCGGCCAGCGCGCGCCGGTTCATGGGCGTGATCAGCATGTACGCGACCATCGCGCCCACCCACAGGGACAGCGGGATGAAGTACGGGGCGAATCCGGTGCCGTAGTTGGGCGCCTTGTGCAGGTCCTGGGAGGCCAGCTGGACCGGGTCGGCCATGACCCCGGTGCGCTGGTCGCGGTCCTGCTTGTCGTAGTCCGGGATCTGCGCCGCGCCGTCGTGCAGTCCGCCGGCCAGCTTCCCGGAGCCGTCGACGAGCTTGTACAGGCCGCCGCTGAGGTCCACGGCACCCGTCTTCAGCTTGCCGACACCGGTGTCCAGGGCGGTCGCGCCGGCCTTGGCCGTGCCGAGCCCGGTGTGCAGGGTCTTGGCGCCCGCGGCGACCTTCCCGGCGCCGTCGTTCAGCTTGTTGATCCTGGCCACCGCGTCGTCGAGGTCCTCGGAGAGGTGCGGTGCGCGGTCGGCGAGCGCCTGGGCCTGCGTCTGGAGGGTGCGCAGATTCGTGTCGAGCTTCTTCAGGTCGCCGTTCTGGTCGACGACCAGGCTGTTGACGTCGTCGGCTACCTTCGCCACGTCGGAGGCAGCCTGAGTGGCCTTCTTCAGGTCGGGGCAGGCGGCGTCGTCAAGGACGGCGGTTTCGCAGCGCGCCCTGTAGACGTCGTCCAGGGTGTCCGAGGCCGCGTGCGCGCCCTTGGCGGCGACCGGGGCCGCCTTCACCAGGGTGCCGAGGTTGGCGCGGATCGTCTTCGCCGAGTCGGCGACCAACTGAGCCGTGTCCCCGATGGTCTTCTCGTTGTCCTCAAGGAAGGGCCCCACCTTGTCGGCGACCCCGTTGACCGTGTTCGCGAGGGTCTGTGTCCCCGCCGCCACCTGACGCGAACCGTCCTCCAGGTCACCCGCGCCCGTGTCGAGCTTCTTCAGGCCCTTGGAGAGCTTCCCGCTGCCCTTCTTGGCGTCCTTCAGGCCGTCGGCGAGATCCTTGGAGCCCGCCTCGGCCGTACCGATGCCGCCCTTGAGCTGATCGGCGCCGTCGGCCGCCTTCACGGTCTGGCCGTGGATGTCGGAGAACGAGACGAAGATCCGGTCCAGGAAGGTCCGCGAGGCCTTGGTGGACGCGGCCGAGCGCACCTCGCTGAACACCGTCCGGGAGATCTGCCCGACGATGTAGTTGTTCGCGTCGTTCGTGCGCACCTGGAGCGCGCCCGTTTCCGGGGAGTCGCCCGCGCTGGAGGCGATGCGTCGGCTGAAGTCGGCCGGCATGGTCAGCGACAGGTAGTACGTGCCGTCCTCGACGCCCTTCCGCGCGGTGGCCGCACTCACCTCGTGCCACTCGAACGTCTTGCTGTCGCGCAGTCCTCGGGTGATGTCGTCGCCCGCCGTGAGCTTCTTCCCTCCGGCCGTCGTCCCGTGGTCGTCGTTGACGAGCGCCACGGGGATGCGGTCCAGGCGGCTGTACGGGTCCCAGAAGGACCACAGGTACAGGGCGCCGTACAGCAGTGGCAGCAGCAGGAGGGCGACGAGCGCGGCGCGCGGCAGCTTGCCCCTGCCGAAGCGCCTGAGCTCAAGGGCGGCCAGTCGTGGCGCGTGCGTCGGCCTTCTCCGTTCCTTCGGCGGACACCGCCACGACGGTTGTTCCGGAATCCGCGAGGGACCTCAACAGGTCCCAGATCTCCGCCCGTTCGGCATCCGAGAGCTTGAGATCGACGTCGTCCACACCGAGCAGGGCCGGTCGCCCGACGAGCGCCAGCGCGATGGACAGCCGCAACTCCTGCGGCCGTTCCAGATCCCGTACGGCGGTCCGGGCCCCCTTGGGCAGGTCGTCGAGGTCGAGACCGGCGGCGGTCAGCGCCCGCTCGATCCGCAGCCCCGCCTCGACCGCCCGCTCGGACCGAGGCCGCAGCATTGCGCGCATCGAGTCCCCGAACCGCCGTTGCAGCAGCGCCCGTTCGCGCAGATGCTCGCCGGCGGTCAGCGCCGGGTCGAGGTCGGTGACCCCGGCGACATTGGCCAGTGCGCCGACCCGCCGTACGGCCGCCGACTGCTTCGGCAGCGTCAACTCGCCCACGCGGGCGGTCCCTTCGGACGCCTTCATCCGCCCGGTCAGCGCGAGCAGCAGGCTCGTACGCCCGGACCCCGACGGCCCCTCGACGGCGATCAGGGACCCGGGCCCGGCGTCCAGGGAGATCCCCCGGAACGCCCAGCCGCGCGGCCCCTTGACCCCGAAGTCCTCGGCCGTGACACCGACCCCACCCACGGTTCCCCATCCCCTGTTGCCCGACTCTTTTTGAACTGACTGGTCAGTGCAAAAACTAACGCGAACCTTCGATCGAAGCAAAAGCGCAGGTCAGAACGGATTGTCAGTGCCATACCTCACGATGGGCACATACGGCACTACCTGACAGGCGTGCCGTCACACGACGACAGGAGGTTCGTCATGGCCAACTCGTCCGCAGCCGCCGCCCGTCGGCGCCGCGCCCCCGGCCCTGCCCCCTCACTGACCGGCCCGGCGAGCG
>NZ_JAWOAI010000370.1:0-10158 GCF_033194735.1 Streptomyces sp. W16 | reverse complement strand
CGGGCGGATCGCCGGGCTGCTGTGCGGGTACGCCTGCGCGGTGCTCGTGGGACTGATGGCTCGGGTGCCGTTGCTGGAGCGGCGGATCGGCTCCGACCGGGTGGCGCGCTGGCACGCGATGGCCGGCCGCTACACGATCTGCCTGCTGGTCGTGCACGTCGTGTTCATCCTGCTCGGGTACGCCGCCCAGGACCGTGCCTCGATCGTGCACGAGACGGTCACGGTGGTCCTGGACTACCCGGACATGCTGAAGGGCACGGCCGGTGCGCTGATCCTGTTCGCGGTCGGCATCACCTCGGCCCGCGCCGCGCGCCGCAAGCTCAGTTATGAGTTCTGGTACTACGTCCACCTGCTCACGTACGTCGCCGTGTTCCTCGCCTTCTTCCACCAGTTGAGCCTGGGCAACGAGTTCAACGGCCACGCCGGCGCGACGGCCGCCTGGTACGCGCTGTACCTGGGCGTCGCGGCGCTGGTGCTGTGGTTCCGCGTGCTCGCGCCGGTACGGCTCAACCTGCGGCACCGGCTGCGGGTCGAGTCGGTGCACCGGGAGGCGCCGGGCGTGTACTCCGTCGTCGTACGCGGGCGGCGTGTCGACGAACTGGGCGCGGAGGCGGGGCAGTTCTTCCGCTGGCGGTTCTTCGGGGAGGGCATGGGCTGGACGTCGACGCCGTACTCGCTGTCGGCGCCGCCCCGCCGGGACCTGCTGCGGATCACGGTCAAGGCGCTCGGCGACCACAGCGCGGCGGTGGCGTTGCTACGGCCGGGTGCCCGGGTGTGGGCGGAGGGACCGTACGGCGCGATGACCGCCGACCGGCGCACCGCGCACAAGTCGCTGCTGATCGCGGCCGGGGTCGGGATCACCCCGCTGCGGGCGCTGTTCGAGACGCTGCCCGGCGAGGTGACGCTGCTGTACCGGGCGCGTACGGCCCAAGACCTGGCGCTGGGCGCCGAGTTGGAGGCGATCGCACGGTGGCGCGGGGCGAAGGTGCTGTACGCGCTCAACGGGCCGCAGGGGCAACGGCCTTCGCTCACCCCGGCATATCTGCGCGAGGCTGTGCCCCAACTCGCCTCGCACGACGTGTACATCTGCGGTCCGCACGCCTTCGCCCAGGAGCTGTACGGGGCGCTGTCCGCCGCCGGTGTGCCGGACCGCCGTATCCACCACGAGTCGTTCGAGCTGTGAGGCCGTCGTGCATCCGTTGAAGAAGAACCGCCCGTTGCGCCGGATCGTGCTGGCGAGCGCGGTCACCGCGTCCGGTCTGGTGATGTTGCTGGCGCTGAAGCCGCACACGGCTCCGGAGGTGACGTCGGCGCCCCAGGTCGTCTCGACGCCCGCTCCCTCCGGCGGCGCGAGCGGCAAGGCCGTCGCCGGGACGAAGACCGTCACCGGCGAGACCGCGCAGACCCGTTGGGGTCCCGTGCAGGTGAAGATCACCGTGAAGAACGGCAAGATCACCGATGTCACCGCGGTCCAGTCGCCGTCGGACAATCCGCGCGACCAGGAGATCAACTCCTATGCCCTGCCCCAGTTGAAGAGCGAGGCGCTGGCCGCGCAGAGCGCGAAGATCGACACGGTGTCGGGGGCCACGTACACAAGTGATGGTTACCGCCAGTCACTCCAGTCCGCACTGGACTCCGCGGGACTCTGAACGCACGGGCGCAACGGCACGTACTTCAGGGCCAAGGGGCCACGCCACCCCCCTTGTGCCCCGTCCACGGAGGAACCGTGACCACCACGCTCGCAGGCGGACGTGCCGCCCGCCGACAGACGATGCGCCGCATCCGCCCGCGCCGCTCCCCAGCGACCCTGCTGCTGCTCGCCGTCTGGGCGGGCGCGGTCGGGGTGCTGTGGCTGTGGTGGCACAACACGCCGTCCATCGCCGACCAGAACGGCAAGATCCTCAACGCGGGCCGCATCACCGGCCTGTTGGCCGGTTATCTGATGGCACTGGTCGTGCTCCAGATGGCCCGCGTGCCCGCCCTGGAGCGGCGGGTCGGCTCCGACCGGGTCGCCCGCTGGCACGCGATGAGCGGTCGCTACACGCTCTGTCTGGTCTTCGCGCACGTCTTCCTCATCATGTGGGGCTACGCCCTCCAGGCGGGCAAGACGCTGAGCGACATCGTCCAGCAGACCATCGACTCGGTGAACCAGCTGCCGGACATGGGCAAGGCCGCCATCGGCACCGGTCTGTTCCTGGTCATCGGCCTCTCGTCGATCGGCGCCGTCCGCCGCAGGCTGCCGTACGACACCTGGTACCACGTGCACCTGCTGACGTACGGCGCGGTGTTCCTGACGTTCTGGCACCAGATCACCACCGGCAACGACTTCGCGCTGACGCCGCTCGCCAAGACCGTCTGGTACGGGCTGTACGGCACGGTGACCGCGCTGGTGGTCTGGTACCGGATCCTCACCCCGATCCGCCTCAACATGCGGCACCGGATGTACGTCGAGGCGGTCATCGAGGAGACGCCCGGCATCGTGTCCGTGCTGATCGGCGGGCGGAAGCTGCACCGGATGGGCGCGGAGGCCGGGCAGTTCTTCCGGTGGCGGTTCCTGGCGCCGGGGATGCGGTTCAGCTCGCACCCGTACTCGCTGTCGGCGGCGCCCCGCCCGAACATGCTGCGGATCACGGTCAAGGCGATCGGCGACCACAGTGAACGGCTGCGCGAACTGCGCCCCGGCATGAAGGTGTGGGCCGAGGGCCCGTACGGCGCGCTGACCTCGCAGCGGCGCACCCGCGGCAAGGTGCTGCTGGTCGCGGGCGGTGTCGGCATCACGCCGATGCGGGCGCTGTTCGAGACGCTGCCCGGAGCCGCCGGCGACATCACGCTGCTCTACCGGGCCAACACCACCCAGGACCTGGCGCTGTGGGACGAGTTGGCGAAGATCGCCGACGAGCGCGGCGCCCGTCTGATGTACGCGGTCAACAGCCCCGACGGGGAGCGCCCCGACATCTCGGCGGACTCCCTGCGCCGGAAGCTGCCCGACATCGACAACCACGACGTCTTCATGTGCGGGCCGCCCGGCTTCGCGCAGTCGGTCTACGAAGCACTGCGCGGCGCGGGGGTTCCCGCCCGCCGTATCCATCACGAGTCGTTCGAGATGTGAGCGACGGGAGTCAGGAGCAATGAAGAAGAGCCACCCCATCCGGCGTGTTCTGCTCGCGAGCGCCGCCACCGTGTCCGGGATCGTTCTGCTGCTCTCCCTGAAGCCGGCGACCGACTCCTCCTCGGCGTCCGCGCAGGGAGCGGCGGCCCAGGAGACCGCCGCCGCGCAGGAGTCGCCCCAGGGCGGTGCCGCGGCGGCCGGAACCTCGACAGTCACGGGCGCCGCCACCCAGACCGAGTACGGGGTCGTCCAGGTGCGCCTGACGGTCGCGGGCGGGAAGATCACCAAGGCCGAGGCCGTACAGGCGCCGCACGGCGGCACCAGCGACCAGAAGACCGCGCTGTCCGTACCCAAGCTCAACCAGGAGGTGGTCGCCACGCAGAGCGCGGACATCACCTCCGTGACCGGGGCGACGTACACCAGCGGCGGCTACAAGAAGTCCCTGCAGTCGGCCATCGACAAGATGAAGGCCGCGAGTGCTGCGGCGCCGTCCCAGAGTTCGGCCGCCGCGGCGCCCGCCGCGCAGGCGAAGACCGTCACCGGTGATGTCGTGACGACCGAGTACGGGCCCGTCCAGGTCCGGATCACGGTCGCGAACGGCAAGATCACCAAGGCGGATGCCGTGCAGGCCCCGAGCGGCGGGACCAGCGACCAGAAGACGGCGCTGGCGATCCCCAAGCTCAACCAGGAGGCCGTCGCGGCCGGGAACGCGAACATCGACTCCGTGTCGAGTGCCACGTACACGAGCGGCGGTTACAAGAAGTCCCTGCAGTCGGCACTGGACAAGGCCGGTGGCTGACACGGTGACCGATCCCGCGGAGGCTCCCGCCGCGCTGCGGCACGCCGAGGAGGTCATGGGGACGGTGTTCTCCTTCGACATCCGCGGCGGGGAGCCCGAGGCCGTCCGGGCCGCGCTGGAACAGGCGGTCGCCCAACTGCACCGGGTCAACGAGGTGTTCAGCACCTACCGCGACGACAGCCAGGTCTCGCGACTGGCCCGCGGCGAACTGACCGTCGCGGAGTGCGACGCCGAGGTCGCCGAGGTGCTTGAGCTGGGCGCCGAGGCGGAGCGGGTCAGCTCCGGCTGGTTCAGCACGAACTACGAGGGCCGCCTCGACCCGACCGGCATCGTGAAGGGCTGGGCGGCCGAGCGGGCGGCCGAGCTGATCGCGACGGCGGCCGGGGTGAGCGGGGTCAGCGTGAACGGCGGCGGCGACGTCCAGATGTTCGGCACCCCGGGAGCGCACCGGCCCTGGCGGGTCGGCGTCTCCGATCCCCTCCGCCCGGGCGGTCTCGCGGCCGTGATCTCCGCGGCGGGCACCGACGAACTCGCGGTCGCCACCTCCGGTACGGCCGAGCGCGGGGCGCACATCGTGGACCCGTCCACCGGCAAGTCCGCGGTGACCGACCTGGTCGCCGTCACCGTGGTGGCACCCCGGCTGACCTGGGCCGACTGCTGGGCCACGGCCGCGTTCGCGATGGGCTCACGGGAGGGCCTGGCCTGGCTGGAATCACTCCCGGACGTGGAAGCCCTGCTCATCACGGCAGGCGACGAAGTGCGCTGCACGGACGGGCTGGCGGCCCGCCTCGGGTAGGGATCCCCCATGCGAGTCGGGGGCGCACCGGAACTCTCCGGTGCGCCCCCGACTCGTAGCCCGTCGGTCGTACGGGCAGGTCAGTGGTCGTTCTGCGCCAGCCGCAGCAGATGGTCCGCGAGGGCCTGGCCACCGAGCGGGTCCCGGCTGATCAGCAGCAGGGTGTCGTCGCCGGCGATGGTGCCGAGGATGTCCTGCAGCTCTGCCTGGTCGATCGCCGAGGCGAGGAACTGGGCGGCGCCCGGCGGGGTGCGCAGGACCACGAGGTTGGCAGAGGCCTCCGCGGAGATCAGCAGCTCGGCCGAGAGCCGCCGCATCCGCTCCTCCTTCGCCGACTCCCCCAGCGGCACGCGCGGGGTGCGGAAGCCGCCCTCGCTCGGTACCGCGTAGATGAGGTCGCCGTCGTTGTTGCGGATCTTCACCGCGTTCAGCTCGTCCAGGTCCCGGGAGAGCGTCGCCTGGGTGACACTCAGCCCGTCGTCGGACAGCAGCTTCGCCAACTGGCTCTGGGAACGCACCGGTTGCCGGTTGAGGATGTCCACGATCCGGCGGTGGCGGGCGGTGCGGGTCTGCGGCACGGCCGGCCCCGCGGGGTGCTCGTGCTCCTGCGCCTGACTCATCGTCGACTCATTCTCCGGATCATCCGTCCCCCTTGGCCACGTCCAGGACACCGGGCAGCGCCCGGAGGAACGCGTCCGCCTCGTCGTCGCCGAGGTTCAGCGGTGGCATCAGCCGTACGACATCGGGGGCGGGCGCGTTGACCAGGAAACCGGCGTCCTGAGCCGCCTGTTGCACCTGCGGCGCGAGCGGCTCGGTGAGCACGATACCCAGGAGGAGGCCCGCACCCCGGACATAATCGATCAACGGGTGCCGAGAACTGCCGTCGGCGCCCTCGATTCCGTCGCGGATCTTCTCGCTCTGCCGCTTCACGTTCTCCAGCAGACCCTCGGCCTCGATCGTGTCGAGTACGGCGAGCCCGGCGGCGCAGGCGACCGGGTTGCCGCCGAACGTCGTGCCGTGCTGGCCGGGTTGGAGCAGCTCGGCCGCGCGTCCGAAGGCGACGGTGGCGCCGAGCGGCAGTCCGCCGCCGAGCCCCTTCGCGAGGGTCACGACATCGGGAAGCACACCTTCGTGGGCCTGGTACTCGAACCAGTGCCCGGTCCGGCCGACACCGGTCTGCACCTCGTCGAGGACGAGCAGTGCACCGTGCGCGGCGGTGATCGCGCGGGCCGCCTTCAAATATCCGGCGGGCGGTACGACCACGCCGTTCTCGCCCTGGATCGGCTCGATGATGACGAGCGCGGTGTCGTCGGTGACGGCGGCGGCGAGGGCCTGCGCGTCGCCGTACGGGACGTGCGTCACATCACCGGGCAGCGGCAGGAACGGCTCCTGCTTGCCGGGCTGGCCGGTGAGCGCGAGGGAGCCCATCGTCCGGCCGTGGAAGGCGCCTTGGGTCGCGACCATGTGCTGACGGCCCGTCAAGCGGCCGATCTTGAAGGCGCCTTCGTTGGCCTCGGCGCCCGAGTTGCAGAAGAACACCCTGCCGTCCCGGCCGAAGCGCTCAAGGAGCCGTTCGGCGAGGGCGACGGGCGGTTCGGCGATGAACAGGTTGGAGACATGGCCGAGTTCGGCGATCTGCTTGCTGACGGCTTCGACGATCGCCGGGTGGGCGTGGCCGAGCGCGTTGACCGCGATACCGCCGACGAAGTCGACGTACTCGTTGCCGTCGGCGTCCCAGAGCTTGGCGCCGGCGCCGCGGACGAGGGGGAGCTTCGGGGTGCCGTAGTTGTTCATGAGCGACCCCTGCCAGCGCTGGGTCAGCTCCTCATTCGCGGTCATACGGCATCCCCCTGCTTCTTGCCGGACTTCTTGGCGGACTTCTTCCTGGCGGACTTCGGGTCGGGCAGCTCGTCCGGCACGACCATCGTGCCGATGCCCTCGTCGGTGAAGATCTCCAGCAGGATCGAGTGCTGGACCCGGCCGTCGATGACCCGGGCGGTGGTCACGCCGTTGCGCACGGCGTGCAGACAGCCCTCCATCTTCGGCACCATCCCGGAGCTCAACTCCGGGAGCAGCTTCTCCAGTTGGGAGGCGGTGAGGCGGCTGATCACCTCGTCGCTGTTGGGCCAGTCCTCGTAGAGGCCCTCGACGTCCGTGAGGACCATGAGGGTCTCGGCGCCCAGCGCGGCAGCGAGTGCCGCAGCAGCCGTATCAGCATTGACGTTGTAGACATGTCCGTCGTCCTCGCTCCTGGCGATCGACGAGACGACCGGGATTCGGCCGTCCGCGAGCAGTGCCTCGATCGCGCCCGTGTCGATCGCGGTGATCTCGCCCACCCGCCCGATGTCGACCAACTCCCCGTCGATCTCGGGCAGATGCTTGGTGGCGGTGATGGTGTGCGCGTCCTCGCCGGTCAACCCGACGGCCAGCGGCCCGTGTTGGTTGAGCAGCCCGACCAACTCGCGTTGGACCTGCCCGGCGAGCACCATCCGTACGACGTCCATGGCGTCCTCGGTGGTGACGCGCAGGCCTGCCTTGAACTCGCTGACGATGCCGTGCCGGTCGAGGGCGGCGCTGATCTGCGGGCCGCCGCCGTGCACGACGACGGGCTTGAGGCCCGCGTGGTGCAGGAACACGACGTCCTGGGCGAACGCGGCCTTCAGGTCCTCGTCGATCATGGCGTTGCCGCCGAACTTGATGACGACGGTCTTGCCGTTGTGCCGGGTCAGCCAGGGCAGCGCCTCGATGAGGATCTGCGCCTTGGGCAGCGCGGTGTGCTTACGGGTAGTGCTCATGAGGAGTACGCGCTGTTCTCGTGGACGTAGTCGGCGGTCAGGTCGTTGGTCCAGATCGTCGCGGTCTCGGTGCCGGCAGCGAGGTCGGCGACGATGTGCACCTCGCGGTAGCGCATGTCGACCTTCTCCCGGTCCTCGCCGACGCCGCCGTTCTTGCAGACCCACACACCATTGATGGCGACGTTGAGCTGGTCGGGCTCGAAGGCGGCCTTGGTCGTGCCGATCGCGGACAACACCCTTCCCCAGTTGGGGTCTTCGCCGTGGATCGCGCACTTGAGGAGGTTGTTGCGGGCGATGGAGCGGCCCACCTCGACGGCCTCGTCCTCGCTCGCGGCGTTGATCACCTCGACCTTGATGTCCTTGCTGGCGCCCTCGGCGTCGCGGATCAGCTGCTGACCGAGGTCGTCGCAGACGGCGCGTACGGCCTCGGCGAACTCGGCGTACTCCGGGGCGACTTGGGAGGCGCCGGAGGCGAGCAGCAGCACGGTGTCGTTGGTGGACATGCAGCCGTCGGAGTCGACGCGGTCGAAGGTGGTGCGGGTGGCGGCCCGAAGTGCCTTGTCCAGTACGTCGCTCTCGACGTCGGCGTCGGTGGTGAGGACGACGAGCATGGTGGCGAGGCCCGGGGCGAGCATGCCGGCACCCTTGGCCATGCCGCCGACGGTCCACCGGTCCTTGGTGGTCACAACGGCGGTCTTGTGGACGCTGTCGGTGGTCTTGATGGCGATGGCGGCCTTCTCGCCGCCGTGCGGGGAGAGTTGACCGGCGACGGCCTCAACTCCCGGAAGCAGCTTGTCCATCGGGAGCAGGAGGCCGATGAGTCCGGTGGAGGCGACGGCGACCTCGGCGGCGTTGAGGCCGAGCACGTCCGCGACCTTCTCGGCGGTGGCGTGGGTGTCCTGGAAGCCCTTCGGCCCCGTACAGGCGTTGGCGCCACCGGAGTTGAGGATCACGGCGGAGACCTGTCCGCCCTTCAGCACCTGCTCGGACCACAGCACCGGCGCGGCTTTGACGCGGTTGGAGGTGAAGACGCCCGCGGCGGCGAGATGGGGCCCGTTGTTGACCACGAGGGCCAGGTCCGGGTTGCCGTTCTCCTTGATCCCGGCGGCGATGCCCGCGGCCGTGAATCCCTGTGCTGCCGTCACACTCACGGCGCGACTCCGATCGTAGAAAGCCCGGTGGTCTCGTCGAGCCCGAGGGCGAGGTTCATGCTCTGGACGGCACCGCCCGCGGTGCCCTTGGTCAGGTTGTCGATGGCGCTGATCGCGATGATGCGGCCTGCGGCCTCGTCATACGCGACCTGCACCTGAACGGCGTTGGAACCGTAGACGGACGCCGTCGCCGGCCACTGTCCCTCGGGGAGGAGGTACACGAAGGGCTCGTCGGCGAAGGCCTTCTCGTAGGCGGCGCGGACCGACTCGGCGGTGACCCCCGGCTTCGCCTTCGCGCTGCACGTGGCGAGGATGCCGCGGGGCATGGGCGCGAGGGTGGGCGTGAAGGAGACGGTGACGGGCTCACCGGCCGCCTCACCCAGGTTCTGGATGATCTCGGGGGTGTGCCGGTGGCCGCCGCCTACGCCGTACGGCGTCATGGAGCCCATGACCTCGCTGCCGAGCAGGTGCGCCTTGGGGGCCTTTCCAGCGCCGGAGGTGCCGGAGGCGGCGACGATCACGGCCTCGTTCTCGGCGAGGGAGGCGGCGTACGCCGGGAAGAGCGCGAGGGAGGCGGCCGTCGGATAGCAACCGGGTACCGCGATGCGCTTGGACCCCTCCAACGCGGCGCGGGCGCCCGGCAGTTCGGGAAGGCCGTAGGGCCAGGTGCCGGCGTGCGCGGAGCCGTAGAACTTCTCCCAGTCGGCCGCGGCCTTCAGCCGGAAATCGGCACCCATGTCGACGACGAGGACGTCCGGGCCGAGCTGCTCGGCGACGGCGGCGGACTGGCCGTGCGGCAGGGCGAGGAAGACGACGTCGTGTCCGGCGAGAACTTCGGGGGTAGTTTCCTGCAGGACCCGGTCGGCCAGCGGCAGCAGATGCGGTTGGAGCGCGCCGAGTTTCTGTCCGGCGTTCGAGTTGCCGGTCAGAGCGCCGATCTCGACCTCGGGGTGGGCCAGGAGCAGACGCAGGAGTTCCCCACCCGCGTATCCACTCGCTCCGGCCACTGCCGCACGTACCGCCATGGAACCCTCCTCATCGATGGCATGACTATACGTTTCGCTGCACGTTTATGCAATCCAGGGTTGTGGGTACAGGGGCGCGTTGTGACTGAGCGCTGCGGTCGGTCGCTCAGCGTCCCGGCCGGCCGGGGTGGGCGCTGCGGACGGCCCGCGCGACAGCGGTCGAGGCGGACCGCCTTCGGGTGACCCTTGCCCTGCCGTCGGCCATTCCGACGAGCGGCGTACCGTAAGGCGTCCGCCTGGTCGGGCTGTTCTCACCGCTGTCGACTCCAGCGAGGGAGTGCTGTAGGCATGCGCGGTCGAGGCCCTTGCCCATGCGATCACCGACGACCGGGCGCGAGCCAGGGCACTGATCGAAGTGGTCCGGGAGCTGGCCCGGCGCGGCGATCCGGGCCGGGCCGAGGCTCTCGCCCGATTGATCACCGACCGCTGGGCACGAGGCAAGGCGCTGGTGGCGGTCGTCCAGGAATGCGCCCGGCACGGCGA
>NZ_JAWOAI010000369.1:0-10164 GCF_033194735.1 Streptomyces sp. W16 | reverse complement strand
GGGGCCGTTGATCTCGGAGCGGCGGGCCGCGCGGCGCCGGGTCTCGCAGAGCAGGCACAGGTCGGGGGCGTCGGCGTCGACCGGGCCGTTGGGGTGCTCCGGACAGCGCGTGGTGGGCGCGCCGCCGCTGACGGTGTCGTCCAGCAGGTCGAGGGCGCGCTTGAGATCCGCCTTGACCTCGTGCAGCCGGGCGTCGGGTGTGTCGGACGTCAGCGCCTCACCGTGCTCGCCGAGGAGGCGGAGGGCGCGACCTAGGGCGGTCTGCTGGGCGTGGTTCATGGTCCTGTCGACGATAGTCGGCTTTGCCGCGGGCCGGTGGCGTGGTGCACCCCGCCGTCCTCCGCTCAGACGGCCGGGTGTGCTTCGCGTACCCGGAGGCGGTGGGCGAGGCGGCCGAGCAGTACAGCGTTGACCAGCCCGCACAGGGCGCAGCCGGCGGCGAAGAGCGGCGGGCTCAGCCAGGAGAGATCGGGGAGTTCGGCCGGTATCGACACCGCGAGGGGGACGAAGCTGAGCGGCGCTGTCGTGATGAGCGGCCAGACCCCGGCGAACCCCGGGTCCGGCAGGACGTACGCGGCGCAGAGGAAGAACACCACCGAGGCGGTGACCGCGGCGAGGTAGACCCGCGCGGGCCAGTTGTCGACGGCGGGCGCGAGCAGGGCACGGAGACGGGCGGAACGCGCCGCCCGGGTTGCTGTGGAGGGTGCCGCGGATTTCCTCGTCACCAGGGCGCCGATCACGGCCGCGTTCACCAGCGCGCACAGCACGACCCACACCGTCCAGGCGCCGATGGCCGACACCTGTGCCGTCCCGTCCCCTTCGGCGCCGGGACCGAAGGGGAGGACGATGCCCAGCAGGGAGAGGGGCGCGGTGAGTACCGAGGGGGCCAGGGCGACGGGACTCTCCGGGGAGAGGAACATCGCCGCGACCGAGACGCCTACGACGCCCAGGTAGGCCCGGGCCGGCCAGTTGTCCGTGGCGAGCGCGAAGAGGCGGCGCGGACGGGAGGTGTACGGCATCGACGGGTCGTCCTTCGGTCGGTCCGGGTGGGTGATCCCAACGGTGGACCGAGGGGGGCGCTCCGGCATGAGTACCGGTACTCATCGGGAGGGGCCGCAGGACTCAGTTCGTCAGACCGTCGACGAACGCGGACCACGCGGCGGCCCGGAACACGAGTTTCGGGCCGAGGGGGTTCTTGGAGTCGCGGACGGGGACGAGGGTTGGGTGACCGTCGGCTACTTCGAGGCAGTCGTCGCCGCTGCCGCCGCTGTACGTCGACTTGCGCCAGCGGGCGAC
The DNA here is from genome assembly GCF_033194735.1 of Streptomyces sp. W16. Lineage (NCBI taxonomy): Bacteria > Bacillati > Actinomycetota > Actinomycetes > Kitasatosporales > Streptomycetaceae > Streptomyces > Streptomyces sp. W16. Next base: position 8,868 of record NZ_JAWOAI010000369.1, on the reverse strand, counting down.
TTCCAGGCAGTTGCCCCCGCTGCCGCCGCTGTAGCTGGACTTGTGCCAGGTGGCCGAACTCAGGTCGCGATCAGGGTTGTTCCTCATGGGCGTAATCCTGCGCCATCCTCTCGATCAAGGCCAGAGACTTCTCGGGTGCGAGCGCACAGGCCGCGAGGAACTCGTAGTAGAGCCTGTACTCCGCGACGACGGTGGGGTCGTCGTCCAACTGGCCGGTGCCTACGCCTTCGAGGTAGATCAGCGGAGGGGCGCCGGCGAAGTCCATCAGCTTGATGCAGCCCTGCATCGCGGGGTGCGCCCCCGCGTCGAAAGGCAGTACTTGCACGATAACTCGGCTTCGGCGGCCCAGTTCGGCGATGTGGCGCAGGTTCTCCGCCATGACCGCAGGCCCACCCGTCACCCGACGTAGCGCGGATTCGTCAATAACCGCCCACAACAGGGGGCTTGTTGGGTCGTCGAGGATGAGGGCCCGCGTCATCCGCTGTGCTACCAACGTGTCGATCTCCTCGTCGGTTGCAGTCGGCTGGTAGGCCCGGCAGACGGCCCTCGCGTACGCGGGTGTCTGGAGTAGCCCAGGGATCAGCATCGACGCGTACTGCCTGATCGCCGTTGCTCGGGCCTCCGCGTCCGCCGCCTCCGCGAAGTGCTCCGGATATTGGGACTTCGCCGCCGCTCCACAATTCCGCGTGAAGAAGTCCCCCGTGCCCAGCTCAACGTCCAGCATCCGCGCGTACTCCGGCAGCATCCGCCGTGTCCCCGCCTCCAACTGCCCGATGAACGAACCGCTCACGAACAGCCGCTGCCCCAACTCCTCCTGGCTGAGGCCCGCCTTCTCGCGGGCGTGGCGGAGTTCGGCGCCGAGCAGGGCTCGCGGTGACGACGACGGGTCGAGGTCCTTCTGTCCTGCCACGGCAACTCCCTGTCCTCACACCCGAGTTTGTTGGGACTTCGCGTATGGCCAGGTTAGACATGTTGCCGCCACGCTGTGTCGCGAACAGCGAACTCTGTGTGGAGGTGTGAGGAATGCTGCGGTCGACGGAAGAAGTCGTCGCTTCGCTTCGGGAGGCGCTCACGGGTGTGGGTGTCGCCCTGCCGTCCCTGAGTGTGGACCCGGCGACGGGTGCGGGCGAGGAACGGTTCGCGTTGGTGACGCTGGGGCGCTGCAACGTCCGTACCGCCGAGAAGCTGGCGTCCGTGCTGCGCGGCGAACGGCCCCCGGTCGGGGCGCACGCCGTGGACGTACGGGACGGGCGGATCGGCGAGGTGATGGGGCACGTCGGCGGGAACGTGCAGTTGCGGCCGCTCGCGGGCGGCCGGGAGTGGGACTGCCCGCCGGAGTCGACCAGGCCCGCGGCACAGGAGGAGGTGCTGCGGGCCCGGGTGCGGGAGCGGAACCGCGAGGCCCGGCTCCCTTGAAGCGGCCGACCGCAGCAGGTCAGCCCGGCGACACCCCGCTGAGCTCCCCGTACGGCACCGGCCAAGCGGTGAGGGCGTCCAGGACGACGCGGTCGGCGAGCGGCTGCCGCAACTCCACCTTCACGCTCTGCTCGATCAGTTGGGCGCTGCAGGGGCCGCTCTGCTCCCCCGCGACGGAGGCGTACAGCACGACGTTCTCGTCGGTCTCCAGCACGTGGACGACGGGGCCGTCGTCGCAGGCTCCGTGGGTCGCCCGGACCGTGAGGGAGCGGCCGTCCGCCGTCGTCCCGGCCAGCCGGGCGATACTCCAGAGGCCGTCGGTGGATCCTTGCCGAGCCCGTCCGATCGACGGCTCGGGAAGCTTCGACGGGGTGACGGCGACCTGTTTGAGCGGGGCGTCGTAGCCGTCAAGAGTGAACAGCCAGGCGGGAACAGTCGCCGGTCCCCGGCTCGTGGTGATCGTCGTTTCGCCGAGCTTCACTCCCGTCACGGTGAGCCTGGGCCCCTTGCTGTTGTAGTGGGCGAAGGACTGATACGCCTTGTTCGGCTCCATCAGCGGACGGCTCAGGGTGCTTCCGTTGCTCCACTCCACCTTCCCCTGCGTGATCGCGGTGGTCGGCAGCTTGCCGCGCCGGACGATGGTCCCGGTCTCGTAGGCCCGCTTGTCCGCCTCGGTGTGCCAGCCCGATTCCGGGGGCTGCGTCGTGTCGGCCACCGGGTAGTAGCCCTGGCTCCAGGCAGCGGCGGCTGCGGACCCCGGCCAGGCGTCGGCCACTTCACGAGCGCGCTTCTCCTGCGTCTTGAGCGACTGACTGTCCGTACCCCCGTCGCCCGCGCTCCGGTCATCGCCGCAACCGGCGAGGAGGCAGGCACCCAGGAGGGGCGTGAGCACCAGTCCGACGAGGCGGTTGGCTTGCGTGTTCATGGAGTCCCCTTGGGCGTTTCCGACGACGGATTCCCTGCTGAGTGCATGGCGCGGAGGCTTTCGACTCCTGGCGTCAGCGCCTGTCCGCACCTACGACGCGGAAGGGGGACTCCACGTTCACTCGGGGCCGCTCACCCCGCCCACGAGCGCGGGTGCGAGCTCGCGCCACGGCTCCGTCGGTACCTCGAACGGGGACTCCATCAGGGCCTGGACGCAGACATGGTCGGCGCCCGCGTCCAGGTGCTCGCGTACCCGGTCGAGGATCGCCGCCTCGTCGCCCCACGCGACCAGCGCCTCGGCCAGCTTGTCGGAGCCGCCGCGTACCAGGTCGCTCTCGTCGAAGCCGGCCCGCAGCCAGTTGTTGCGGTAGTTCGGCAGGCCGGTGTAGATGTCCAGGTGGGCGTGGGCCCGGCGCAGCGCGGTCTCGCGGTCCTTGGTGAGTACGGCGCCCAGCTCGACGGCCACGATCTTGTCGGGGCCGAGGGCGGCCCGTACCTCGGCGGTCTGGGTCGGTGTCACCAGGTAGGGGTGGCTGCCGTCGGCGAGTTCGCGGGTCAGCTCCAGCATGCGGGGGCCGAGGGCGGCGACCAGGACGGGCGGGCGTGGTGCGTCGGCCTCGGCGGCGTAGAAGGTCGCTCCCGCCATTGCCGTGAGGTACTCGCGCATGGCGGCGACGGGTTTGCCGTAGCTGCCGCCGCGCACCCGCTCGACCAGTGGCCGGTGGCTGACGCCGAGCCCGAGCACGAACCGGCCGCCGTAGGCCGCGGACAGGGTGCGGGACGCCGCGTTGGCCGCGACGGCGTCGCGTGCCCAGATGTTGGCGATGCCGGTCGCCACGCGCATGCGTGAGGTGGCGGCGAGCAGCAACCCCGCCTGGCTGAACGCCTCCCGGCCGTAGGCCTCGCCGAACCACAGGGTTCCCCAGCCCTGGTCTTCGAGTTCCGCGGCGAGCTCCCCGGCCGCCGCCGGAGGCACCGCGTCCAGGCTCGCGGTCCAGATCCCCACGCGGCCGAGCCCCGCTTCTTCCACCAGTGTCATACCGGGACCGTAGGGGCTGGGGCCGGGCGGATGCCGTGACCGTGCCGCTCACGGTCCTTGACCGGGGTGTTCGCTCAGCCGCCGGGCTGGTAGGAGCGGGGCGCGGAGCCGGTCCAGCGTTTGAAGGCGCGGTGGAAGGCGCTCGGTTCGGAGAACCCCAGCCGGCGTGAGATGTCCTCGATGGAGGTGGTGCCCGCGGCGAGTGCCGCGATGGCCACGTCGCGCCGCAGTTGATCGCGGATCTGCTGGAACGAGGTGCCCTCCGCGGCCAGTCGCCGGCGCAAGGTCTGCGCGCTCACCGCCAGCCGGGCCGCGATGTCCTGCGGGTCGGGCATCCGGTCCGGCAGCGACTGTCCGAGCAGTCGGCGGACCTGGGCGGCGGTGGTGCTGCCGTAGTCCAGGCGGGCGAGTACGTCGTCCGGGGCGCGGCGCAGGAAGGTGTGCAGCCCCGACTCGTCCTGGAGTACGGGGAGTTCGAGGAGGGCGCGGTCGAGGACGAGGGCGGTGTGCGGGGCCCGGAAGGTGCACGGGGCGCCGTAGAGGAGGTCGTATTCGAGCGCGTGGGGTGGTGCCGGGTGGGTGAACTCGACCCGGGTGAGGGTGATCCGGCGGCGGATCAGCCAGCCCGCGAAGCGGTGGGCGACGACGGTGACGGATTCGGCGAGGTAGTGATCGGGGTCGTCGAAGCCCGTGAGGTCGAAGACGAGCCGTGCCTCGTCGGTCTTCCCCGCGGGTCTCTCCTCCACGTGGAAGCGCGGCCCGCCGGGGAACAGCCCGTAGAAGGTGCTGCTGCGGTTGATCGCGGTCCGCAGATCGGGGCTGCAGTGCACGACGGCGTGGCACATCATCGCGAAGGTGCCCACCTTCAGGGGGTGTGGCCCCAGGCCCTGGAACTCGTCGTCGAGTGCCCGCCACACCGCCTTGGTGAGCCGCGCGAACTGCTGCGGTGACACCCGGGCGAGCGGGACCTCCAGCAACTGCGGTGGTACGGCGGCCTGTTCGAGGAGCGCGGTGATGTCCACGCCGTGCCGCTCGGCTCCGCGCAGCGCGGCCCGCACGTGGTGGATGGCGACCGAGCGGGTGGGCGCGCCGTACGCGTCGCTCTCCAGAGGTGCGGACATGGCCGCCGATCGTAATGGACGCAGAGGTCAATGGCCGTGAGCGCTGAGGTCATGACCGACCGCCGTGCCGCCCGCCTAGCGTCGGGACGTGATCAGAAACGGATATTTCGACGAGGCCCACGAGGCGTACCGGACCGCATGGCGCGGCTTCATCGAGCACGAGGTCGTGCCGAGGCAGGCAGCCTGGGAGCGCGAGGGGATCGTCGGCAAGGACGTCTGGCGGCTCGCGGGCGCACAGAACCTGCTCTGCCCGTGGGCCGATCCCGCCTACGGCGGCCTGGGCCTGGCCGACCTGCGGTACGAGCAGATCGTGATCGAGGAACTGGCGGACGCCGCCGAGTCCGGCTTCGCGGTCCCGCTGCACTCCGGCGTCGTCGCCCCGTACCTGGCGGAGTTCGGCACCGAGGACCAGAAGACCCGCCACCTCACCCCAGCGGTCTCCGGCGAGACAGTGCTCGCCATCGCGATCACCGAGCCCGGTACCGGCTCGGACGTGGCCGCCATCCGCACGCACGCGGTGCGCGCCCCGGACGGGAACGGCTGGCTGCTCAACGGCGCCAAGACCTTCATCTCCAGCGGCGTCAACGCCGATCTCGTCATCGTCGCCGCCCGCACCGGTGAGGACCACACGATCGGCCTGTTCCTGGTGGCCGACGGGACCCCCGGCTTCACCCGCGGCCGCACACTCGACAAGCTCGGCCTGCGGACCTGGGACACCGCCGAGCTGTTCTTCGACGACGTCCATGTCCCGGACGCCGACGTGCTCGGCGGGCCGGACCAGGGATTCACCCTGCTGATGCGGCAGTTCGCCCTGGAACGGCTGGGCGTCGCCATGGGCGCGGTGGCCCACGCGGGGGCCGCGCTGCGGGAGACGGTCGCCCACACCAAGCAACGCTCCGCGTTCGGGCGGCCGTTGGCGAAGTTCCAGGACACCCGCTTCCGGCTGGCCGCGATGCGGGCCAGGATCACCTCCGCCCAGGCCTTCGTCGACACCTGCGTCCTCGCCCACAACCAGGGCACCCTCACCGCCGACCAGGCAGCCGAGGCGAAGCTCGTCACCACCGAACTGCAGGGCCAGGTCGTCGACGACTGCCTGCAGATGTTCGGCGGCTCCGGCTATCTGTGGGAGTCCCCGATCTGCCGCCGCTACGCCGACGCCCGCGTCCAGCGGATCTACGGCGGCACGTCCGAGATCATGAAGGAGATCATCAGCCGCTCGATGGACCTCTGACCAACTCCCCTCCGCTCTGGGCGACTTGGTCCCGTCGGGTGAAGCCGAACGCGTACGTGGCCAGGAAGCCCACCGCGTACCCCGTCAGCAGCCCGCCCCCGTAGATCGCCGTCGTCGTCCCCAGCCCCCTGTTCCCCGCCAGCAGCGGGAACAGGGCCCAGCCCGACGGGCCGATCGCCGTCGCGCCCACCTTGTCGCCGAGCGTCGCGAAGAAGCCGACGAACGCCCCGCCCGCCGCGCCGCCCGCGCAGGCGGTCAGGAACGGGCGGCCGAGGGGGAGCGAGACGCCGTAGACGAGGGGTTCGCCGATGCCCAACAGGCCTGCGGGCAGTGCCGACTTGATGGTCGTGCGGAGTGAAGTGTCGTGGCGCAGGCGGAAGTACACCGCCACCGCCGCACCGACCTGGCCCGCGCCCGCCATCGCCAGGATGGGCAACAGGACGGTGTAGCCCTGCTGTTCGATGAGGGTGGTGTGGATGGGGATGAGGGCCTGGTGCAGGCCCAGCATCACCAGGGGGAGGAAGAGGCCGCCCAGGATCAGACCCGCGAAGGGACCGGTCGTGGACAGCAGCCAGTTCGCCGCCGTGCCGATCGCGGTGGAGATCTCACCGGCCGCGTACATGAGGCCGTAGAGCGTCGCCAGGCCCGAGACCAGGACCGTCAGGGTGGGGGTGACGAGGACGTCGAGGGTCGCGGGGACCCAGGTGCGGCACCACTTCTCGACGTACGTGCCGAGCAGTGCGGCGGCCAGCGCGCCCAGCACTCCGCCCTGGCCGGGGGAGAGCGCGACTCCGAACGCCGTCACCTTCGCCACCCCGGGATACACCACGACCGCCGCCACCGCCCCGCCGAGCACCGGCGTCCCGCCGAACTCCTTCGCCGTGTTGTAGCCGACGAAGACGGAGATGAGGGCGAGGAAGGCGGAGGCGATGGCGGAGAGGGAGGGGGTCAGGCCCGGCAGCCAACTCAGGTTGACCAGCAGGCCGTTGAGGCCTGCCAGCACTCCACACCCGATCAGGGCGGGGATGAGGGGGACGAAGATGTTCGCGACGCGGCGCAGGAGGAGCTTGCCGGGCGTCGCGTTGCGCGCCCGCTGCTCCTCCTTCAACTCGGCGCCGCGTGCGGCCAGTTCACCGGCGGCACCCACCAACTTCTCGAACTCCGGGGTCACCCGTGCCACCACCCCCGGCCCCAGCACGATCTGGTACGTGTCGTCGTCCACGACCCCGAGCACGCCGGGCAGTGCGCGCAGCGCCTCCTCGTCCACGAGTGACCGGTCGGCCAGGCCGAGCCGGAGGCGGGTCATGCAGTGCGCCACGGAGGTGACGTTCGCGGGGCCGCCGACGAGGGGGAGGATGGCTGCGGCGGTGTTCTGTGGGGTGCTCACCCCCTGAGAGTGCTGGTCAGCCGCCCGCCGCGGTCAGCGCCGCGCGCAGCCGGCCGCCGCACTCCTCCAGAAGGCGGGCGGCCGTCGGGCCGTCGACGCCGGCGAGGACCACCAGGATCGCGTTCTTCACCTCGCCGTCGGTGGCCGCGAGGGCCCGCTCGATCTCCGCGTCGTCGGCGCCGGTGGCGAGCGCGACGATCCGGCGGGAGCGGGCGCGCAGCTTCTCGTTCGAGGCGCGGACGTCGACCATGAGATTCCCGTACGTCTTGCCCAGCCGGATCATCGTGATCGTGGAGACCATGTTGAGGACCAGCTTCTGGGCCGTGCCCGCCTTCAACCGCGTTGATCCGGTGAGGAGTTCGGGTCCGACGACGATCTCGATGCCGTGCTCGGCGGCTGCCGCGAGCGCGCTGTGCTCGTTGCAGGACAGCCCGATGGTCAGCGCGCCCTCGCCGCGCGCGTGCTCGACCGCGGCGATCGCGTACGGGGTCCGTCCGGAGGCGGAGACACCGACCACCGTGTCGTCGGCGGTCAGCGCGAGCGCGTCGAGGTCGGCCCGTGCCATCTCGCGCGAGTCCTCGGCGCCCTCGATGGACGTGACCAGGGCCTCCGGCCCACCGGCGATCAGCCCGACGACCTGGGAGGGGTCGGTGTTGAAGGTCGGCGGACACTCGGACGCGTCCAGCACGCCGAGCCGTCCGGCGGTGCCGGCACCCATGTAGATCAACCGGCCGCCCCTCTCCATTCGTTCGGCTACGGCGTCGATCGCGGCGGAGATTTCGGGGAGGCGGCGAGCGACCGAGGCGGCCACGGTGGCGTCCTCGGCGTTCATGAGTCGGGCGATGTCGGGGGTGGGTAGTTGATCGATCCCGGCGAGTTCAGGGCGGAAGGCTTCGGTGGTGAGTGACTCCAACTCGGTGCGGAGATCACGGGGGTTGGACGTGGAGGTCATTTGAGAAGCGGCTCTTTCCGTTGTTCTTTGTCCGCGGGGCGGTGGGGGCTGGTCGCGCAGTTCCCCGCGCCCCTTCGTAACTCGGGCCCAGTTTCAGGGGCGTGGGGAACTGCGCGACCAGCCACAACGCACCCGCAGAAAACAACGCGCCCTTAACGCCTGTGCCGATGCGCCAGCGCCTCATAAGACGCCGACAACGCCGGCGCCGCCTGCTCGTACGTCCGTTGCGCGACCCCGATGAACAGGCAGTCCACCACCAGCAGCTGACTCGTACGCGATGACATCGCCGCCGGCCGCAGCTCGCTCTCCCGAGCCGTGGACGTCGTAAGAATGTGATCGGCGTACTGCGTCACCGCTCCGTTCGGCCGCCCGGTGATCGCGACGGTCGTGGCCCCGCGCTCGAAGGCCACCCGTAGCGGCTCGATGACGTCACCGGTGGATCCGGAGTGGGTGATCGCGATCGCCACGTCCCCGGCTCTCAGCTGCACGGCGTTGGTGACGGCGAGGTGCGGGTCGCTGTGGGCGTGGGCTATGAGCCCTATCCGCAGCAGTTTCTGGGTGAGGTCCTGCGCGACGAGCCCGGACGCCCCGATGCCGTAGACGTCGGTACGGCGGGCCGCCGCGAGCGCGGTGACGGCCGCGCCGAGCTGCACGGTGTCGAGTCCGGCGGCCGTGTCGGCGAGGGTCTGCTGCTCGTCGTAGGCGAGTTTCGCGACGACGTCGGCGATCGGGTCGTCGACCGCGATGTCGGTGGTGAGGGCGGGCGCGCGCCCGGACTGCTGCTGTGCGGCGAGCCCG
>NZ_JAWOAI010000368.1:0-10164 GCF_033194735.1 Streptomyces sp. W16 | reverse complement strand
CCGGTCGGCGACAGCACCCACGCCCGCAGATCGAGGTCGGAGCCCAGCAGGTCCAGGACCACGTCCGGGCCGCCGCCCGCCGGGCCCGAGGTCATCATCCGGCGGTGCCGGTCCACCACGGCCGCCAGATCACCGGCCCGCTCGCCGGACACCTGCCGTACGACATGCTCGGTGATCGTCGCGAACGCCACCGACTCGTTGACCGCGAACAGCGGCAGCCGGTGCTTGGCGCAGGCGGCCACGAGGTCGTCCGGGATGTCGCCGTCGCCGAGCTCTGCCTCGCCGGCGGCCAGCGCGGCCACCCCGGCGGACACCAGGTGCCGTACGAACGGCTCGGTGTCGGACGCGCTCCGGCGCCAGGCCAGACCGGTCAGGACCAGTTCGCCGCCCGAGAGGTAGCGGCTGGGGTCGCGCAGGTCGGTGGTCATCACCCCGCGTACCGTGCGGTCCAGCTCGTCCGCCCCGCCGAGCAGCCGCAGCCCCAGCGCATCGGTGTCCAGAAGTGCGCGCAGCCGCATCGCCGTCGCCGCCGTTCTTTGTCTAGAAAACTACGATGAACCGTGAGGTGCTGTGGGTGCGGGGCCGTGCGGGGCTGTTTCCCACGTTTCCACAGGGAATCGGAGGGGTTACTGATGACCCCCGTTCATACGAATCTACAAGATGCCCGCGCTGGCCAGCCAACTCCTTCATGGTTTCCGTGACTGACCCCGGGGAGCACGGCCCTGTGTACTGACCTCACGCTGCATTAACAGCGCATGAACGAGCCGGGCCCGCCGCACACGAACTGGCTTGATCCGTACGACCCACGAGACGAAGAAGAGAGCCGGTCATGGACTTCCTTCGCCCCGCCAGCTGGGAGGAGGCGCTCGCCGCGAAGGCCGAGCACCCCACCGCTGTGCCCATCGCGGGCGGCACCGATGTGATGGTCGAGATCAACTTCGACCACCGCCGGCCCGAGTACCTGCTCGACCTGAACCGCATTGGCGATCTCTACGAGTGGGAGGTCGGCGCGGACAGCGTGCGGCTCGGGGCCTCGGTCCCGTACACCCGGATCATGGAGCACCTGCGCGGCGAACTGCCGGGTCTCTCCCTCGCCTCGCACACGGTCGCCTCCCCGCAGATCCGCAACCGCGGCGGCGTCGGCGGCAACCTCGGCACGGCCTCCCCGGCCGGCGACGCCCACCCCGCGCTGCTCGCGGCCGGCGCCGAGGTCGAGGCCGAGTCGGTGCGAGGTACCCGGCTCATCCCGATCGACGAGTTCTACACCGGCGTGAAGCGCAACGCGCTCGCGCCCGACGAGCTGATCAGGGCCGTCCACATCAAGAAGGCGGACGGCCCGCAGCAGTACTCGAAGGTCGGCACCCGCAACGCGATGGTCATCGCGGTCTGCGCCTTCGGACTCGCCCTGCATCCGTCCACCCGCACGGTCCGCACCGGCATCGGATCGGCCGCGCCGACCCCCGTCCGGGCGAAGGCCGCCGAGGAATTCCTGAACGCGGCGCTCGACGAGGGCGGCTTCTGGGACAACGGCCGGATCATCACTCCGTCGGTCGCCAAGCAGTTCGCGGACCTGTGCGCCGCCGCCTGCAACCCGATCGACGACGTCCGGGGCACCGCGAGCTACCGCCGCCACGCGGTCGGCATCATGGCCCGCCGCACCCTGACCTGGACCTGGGAGTCGTACCGCGGCAGCGCCGCCCGCACGGAGGGAGTCGCCTGATGCGCGTCAATTTCACGGTCAACGGCCGCCCGCAGGAAGCGGACGACGTGTGGGAGGGCGAGAGCCTCTTGTACGTCCTGCGTGAGCGGATGGGGCTGCCCGGCTCCAAGAACGCGTGCGAGCAGGGGGAGTGCGGTTCCTGCACCGTCCGGCTGGACGGCGTTCCGGTGTGTTCGTGTCTCGTCGCCGCCGGTCAGGTCGAGGGCCGCGAGGTCGTCACGGTCGAGGGGCTCGCGGAGTACGCGCGGCAGAGGGGGTGTGGTCCAGAAAAGTATGACACTTCCGCGAAAAGTGACACACTTTTTTCGGAAGGGGTCCCCGCCCGGCAGGCCAAGCCCCTCGACTCCCAGACCGGCGAGGGCACCGAACTCGCCCCCATCCAGCAGGCGTTCATCGACGCCGGCGCCGTCCAGTGCGGCTTCTGCACCCCCGGTCTCCTCGTCGCCGCCGACGAGATGCTGGAGCACAACCCGAACCCGACCGACGCGGACATCCGCGAGGCGCTCTCGGGCAACCTGTGCCGCTGCACCGGCTACGAGAAGATCATGGACGCGGTCCGCCTGGCGGCAGCCCGGCAGGGAGAGGCGGTCTGACATGTCTGCCAAAGGCACCCCCATCGGCACTCCCACCAAGGTCACCCAGGGTTCGAAGACCAGGGGCGGCATCGGCGAGTCCACGCTCCGCCCGGACGGCACCCTCAAGGTCACCGGCGAGTTCGCGTACTCCTCCGACATGTGGCACGAGGACATGCTCTGGGGCCAGATCCTGCGCTCCACGGTCGCCCACGCCGAGATCGTCTCCATCGACACCGTCGAGGCGCTGAAGACCCCGGGCGTCTACGCCGTCATGACCTACGACGATCTCCCGACCGACGTGAAGAACTACGGCCTGGAGATCCAGGACACCCCGGTCCTCGCGCACGGCAAGGTCCGCCACCACGGCGAGCCCGTCGCGATCGTCGCCGCCGACCACCCGGAGACCGCGCGCCGCGCAGCCGCGAAGATCAAGGTCGAGTACCGCGAACTCCCGGTCATCACCGACGAGTTGTCCGCGACCGCGCCGGACGCGATCCTCATCCACGAGGGCCGCGACGACCACCACATCGGACATGTCCCGCACCCGAACATCGTGCACCGCCAGCCGATCGTGCGCGGAGACGTGGCAGCCGCCCGCGACCGCGCCGACTTCATCGTCGAGGGCGAGTACACCTTCGGCATGCAGGACCAGGCGTTCCTCGGCCCCGAGTCCGGTCTCGCGGTCCCGGCCGAGGACGGCGGTGTCGACCTCTACATCGCCACCCAGTGGCTGCACTCCGACCTGCGCCAGATCGCGCCCGTGCTCGGCCTGCCCGAGGACAAGGTCCGGATGACGCTGTCCGGTGTCGGCGGCGCGTTCGGCGGTCGCGAGGACCTGTCGATGCAGATCCACGCCTGCCTGCTGGCCCTGCGCACCGGCAAACCCGTGAAGATCGTCTACAACCGCTTCGAGTCCTTCTTCGGCCACGTCCACCGCCACCCCGCCAAGCTCTACTACGAGCACGGCGCCACGAAGGACGGCAAGCTCACCCACCTCAAGGCCCGCATCGTCCTGGACGGCGGCGCCTACGCGTCGGCCTCCCCGGCGGTCGTAGGAAACGCGTCCTCGCTCGGCGCCGGCCCCTACGTCATCGACAACGTCGACATCGAGGCCATCGCGCTCTACACCAACAACCCGCCCTGCGGCGCGATGCGCGGCTTCGGCGCGGTCCAGGCGTGCTTCGCCTACGAGGCCCAGATGGACAAGCTCGCCGACAAGGTGGGCATGGACCGGGTCGCGTTCCGCCAGCTCAACGCGATGGAGCAGGGGACGATCATGCCGACCGGGCAGCCGGTCGACTCACCGGCGCCGGTCGCCGAACTCCTGCGCCGCGTCAAGGCGATGCCCATGCCGCCGGAGCAGCAGTGGCTCGCGGCCGGAGAGGCCGCCGACGTACGGCAGTTGCCGGGCGGCCTGTCCAACACCACGCACGGCGAAGGCGTCGTACGAGGAGTCGGCTACGCGGTCGGCATCAAGAACGTCGGCTTCTCCGAGGGCTTCGACGACTACTCAACGGCCAAGGTCCGTATGGAGGTTGTCGGCGGCGAGGCGGTGGCCACCGTGCACACCGCGATGGCGGAGGTCGGCCAGGGCGGAGTCACCGTCCACGCGCAGATCGCCCGCACCGAGCTGGGCGTCACCCAGGTGACGATCAACCCGGCGGACACGCAGGTGGGTTCGGCGGGTTCGACGTCGGCGTCGCGTCAGACGTACGTCACTGGTGGTGCCGTAAAGAACTCCTGCGAGCTGGTCCGCGAGAAGGTCCTGGAGATGGGCCGTCGCAAGCTCGGCACCTACCATCCGGCCTGGGCCACCGCCGAACTCCTCCTGGAGGGCGGCAAGGTGGTCACCGACGGCGGTGAGGTGCTGGCCGATCTGGTCGACGTCCTCGAAGGTGAGGCCGTAGAGATCGAGGCCGAGTGGCGGCACCGCCCCACCGAGGCCTTCGACCTCCGTACCGGACAGGGCTTCGGGCACGTCCAGTACACCTTCGCCGCGCACCGCGCGGTCGTCGAGGTCGACACCGAACTCGGCCTGGTGAAGGTGATCGAGCTGGCCTGCGCGCAGGACGTCGGCAAGGCGCTCAACCCGCTGTCCGTCATCGGCCAGATCCAGGGAGGTACGACCCAGGGTCTCGGCGTGGCGGTCATGGAGGAGATCATCGTCGACCCCAAGACCGCCAAGGTCAGGAACCCCTCCTTCACGGACTACCTGATCCCCACCATCCTCGACACCCCGACCATTCCGGTCGATGTGCTCGAACTCGCCGACGAGCACGCCCCGTACGGGCTGCGCGGCATCGGCGAGGCCCCCACCCTGTCGTCAACTCCCGCCGTGCTCGCGGCGATTCGGAACGCGACCGGGCTGGAACTGAACAGGACACCGGTACGCCCGGAGCACCTCACCGGTACGTGACCCTCCGGGTCCCCAGTTGTTCGTCTCGGGCCGTCCCCCGGGTCGTCCATCCCAAATCCCGCGCACCGCCGATGGCGGCTCGCGAGTGCCCCTGTGAACCTTGGGAGATGGCCCCATGACCCAGCAGTCAGTGGAACCCAGGACCGCCGCCGAAGACGCGGGTGAAGGAACCCGCGTCCCGGCCGGCCGGTCCTGGCTCGACCGTTACTTCCACATTTCCCGGCGGGGATCGACCGTCGCGCGCGAGGTGCGCGGCGGAGTCACCACCTTCATGGCGATGGCGTACATCCTGCTGCTCAACCCCCTGATCCTGTCCGGCAAGGACGTGGCGGGGGACACGCTCGGCCAGAAGGGCCTGATCACCGCGACCGCGTTCGCGGCGGCTCTCACCACACTCCTGATGGGCTTCGTCGGCAAGGTGCCGCTGGCCCTCGCCGCCGGGCTCTCCGTCTCCGGGGTGCTCTCCTCGCAGGTCGCCCCGCAGATGACCTGGCCGCAGGCGATGGGCATGTGCGTGATGTACGGCGTCGTCATCATGCTGCTCGTCGTCACCGGCCTGCGCGAGATGATCATGAACGCGATTCCGCTCGCGCTGAAACACGGCATCACGATGGGCATCGGCCTGTTCATCGCGCTCATCGGCTTCTACAAGTCGGGCTTCGTGCACCAGGGCAGGGCGACCCCGGTCACCCTCGGTCCGGCGGGCGAACTCGCGGGCTGGCCCGTCCTGTTGTTCGCCGGCACCCTGCTCCTGATCTTCATGCTCCAGGCCCGCAACCTGCCCGGCGCCATCCTCATCGGCATCATCACCGGCACGGTCGTCGCCGCGATCCTGAACACCGCCGGGGTCATCGACCCCAAGCAGTGGGCGAGCGGCGCCGCCCCCGAACTGCACGGCAGCGCGGTGTCCATGCCAGACTTCTCGCTCTTCGGCCATGTGGAGTTCGGCGGTTGGGGCAAGGTGGGCGCGATGACGGTCGGCATGATCGTGTTCACGCTCGTGCTGGCCGGCTTCTTCGACGCGATGGCCACCATCATCGGCGTCGGCACGGAGGCCAAGCTCGCCGACGCCAAGGGCCGGATGCCGGGCCTGTCGAAGGCGCTGTTCATCGACGGCGCCGGCGGCGCGATCGGCGGCGTGGCGGGCGGCTCCGGCCAGACGGTCTTCATCGAGTCGGCGACGGGAGTCGGCGAGGGCGCCCGAACGGGCCTCGCCTCGGTCGTCACCGGACTGTTCTTCGCAGCCTGTCTCTTCTTCACCCCGCTCACCGCGATCGTCCCGCAGGAGGTCGCGTCCGCCGCCCTGGTCGTCATCGGCTCGATGATGCTGATGAACGCCCGGCACGTGGACTGGGCCGACCGCGCCACCGCGATCCCGGTCTTCCTCACCGTCGTCGTGATGCCCTTCACGTACAGCATCACGGCGGGCGTCTCCGCGGGAGTCATCTCGTACGTCGCCATCAAGACCGCCCAGGGCAAGGCACGCGAGATCGGCGCCTTCATGTGGGGCCTGACGGTCATCTTCCTGGTGTACTTCGCCCTCCACCCGATCGAAGGCTGGCTCGGCGTGCACTAGCCGCTGCCCCAACTCCCCTTCCCCACAACCCCGTCAGGAGACCGAGATGCTGGACATCGCCGAAGAGCTGCACCGGTGGGTCGAGCAGGGCCGCGACTTCGCCGTCGCCACCGTGGTGGCCGTCAGCGGCAGCGCACCCCGCCGACCCGGCGCCGCCCTCGCGGTGGACACCGACGGCACGGCGATCGGCTCGGTCTCCGGGGGCTGCGTGGAAGGCGCGGTCTACGAACTGTGCCAACAGGCCCTCACGGACGGCGAAACCGTCCTGGAGCGCTTCGGCTACAGCGACGAGGACGCCTTCGCCGTGGGCCTGACCTGCGGCGGAGTCATCGACATCCTCATCACACCGGTACGGGTCGGCGACCCGGCCCGTACCGCGGTCTCCACCGCGCTGTCCGCCGCCGCGAACGGTGCGGCGACGGCGCTGGCCCGGATCGTCTCCGGCCCGGCGGAACTCCTCGGCCGCGCCCTCGCGGTACGCCCCGACGGCTCGTACCCCTACGACTACGACGGCGGCTTCGGCGCCCACCCCGAACTGGACCGCACGGTCGCCGCCGAGGCCGCTGCCCAGCTGGACGCCGGCCGCACCGGCATCGTCGAGATCGGCGAGCAGGGCTCCCGCTGCGGGGCCCCGCTCACGGTCCTGGTCGAGTCCTCGGTCCCGCCACCGCGGATGATCGTGTTCGGCGCGATCGACTTCGCCTCCGCGCTGGTCCGCATCGGCAAATTCCTGAACTACCACGTGACGGTGTGCGACGCCCGCCCCGTCTTCGCCACCAGGGCCCGTTTCCCCGACGCCGACGAGATCGTCGTCGAGTGGCCCCACAAATACCTGGAGCGCACGGACGTCGACGCCCGCACGGTCCTGTGCGTCCTGACCCACGACGCCAAGTTCGACGTACCACTGCTCCAGCTCGCGCTCCGCCTTCCGGTGGCGTACGTCGGCGCGATGGGCTCCCGCCGCACCCACCTCGACCGCAACGAGCGGCTGCGTGAAGTCGGCGTCACGGAAATGGAGTTGGCGCGGCTGAGGTCCCCGATCGGCCTCGACCTCGGCGCCCGGACACCGGAGGAGACGGCCCTGTCGATCGCCTCCGAGATCGTCGCCAACAGGCGTGGCGGCAACGGCGTCTCACTGACCGGCGCGCACACCCCGATCCACCACGACGCGAGCTCGCTGCCCGCCCGGCGGATCGGTTCGGTGGCCTGAGAGGCGGGGAAATGGGTTGCGAGCCCGGTGTGCCCCCGCCTTCCATGGGCCCATGGTGTCCACCGACCGACTGCTCGCCTTCGCGGCCCTGTCCTTCCTGCTGATCATCGTCCCCGGCCCCAGCGTCCTGTTCGTGATCGGACGGGCACTGGCCCACGGCCGCCGGGCCGCGCTGACCACCGTGCTGGGCAACACGCTCGGCGCCTACCTCCTCGTCGTGGCGGTCGCCCTCGGCGTCGGCACGCTGGTGGAACGCTCGATACTCGTCTTCACGGCACTCAAGCTCGCCGGCGCCGCCTACCTCGTCTACCTCGGGGTGAAGGCGTGGCGTCAACGCGGTTCGCTGCAGGCCGCGTTCACCGGCGAGGAGGCGCCCCCGCACAGCGGCCTGCGCACCCTCTGGGAGGGCTTCGCCGTCGGGATCGCCAACCCCAAGACGATCGTGTTCTTCGCCGCCGTACTGCCCCAGTTCGTGGACCGCGAACAGGGCCATGTGACAACGCAGATGCTGCTGCTCGGCCTCGTCTTCAACCTCATCGCCGTGCTCTCCGACAGCCTGTGGGGCCTGGTCGCCGCCACCGCGCGCGACTGGTTCGCCCGCTCCCCACGCCGCCTCTCCGCGGTCGGCGGCGCGGGCGGCCTCACGATGATCGGCCTGGGCGTGACGGTGGCGGTGACCGGCCGCACGGACTGACGTCGCAGGCACCGACCCGACAAGGACTTCGCTACGGCAGTCTCAGCAGCCCGTTCACGGCCCGCCCGAACATCGACCGCGCCGCCCACCGCAGCGGCCCGTCGAAGAGCCGCGGCAGGAACCGCACCCGCAGCTCCTCCTGCCAGACCACGCGGCTACGGCCCCCCGGCCCCGGCCGCACCTCGATCTCCGCCCAGCCCAGCACCACCCGCCCCCGCTTCTCCAACCGCACGAGACCCGGTTCGTCGTCCGCCGGCGGTCGCCACACGGTGACCACCATCCGGTCGTCGAAGGCGAGCGGGCCGAGCCCGGAGCGGGCCACGAACACCGTGCCCTCACCGGTCGGCGGCGGAGTGACCACGGTGACCCGGGTCAGCGGGACCACCTCGGCGTGGCGCGGCCACTCCGTCAACCGGCGCCACGCCTCCTCAAGGGGGAGCGGTGCCGTGCGTTCGAGACGGAAGTTGACCATGTAGGGATCGTAGAGAACGCTTCTTGGTCGGCGGTACTTTCAGCGAGGGCTCACATCCTTGGCCCATCGGTTCATAGGCACGCAGACGTACACCACAGGGGGAGTCGGTCGTCATGCCACTGAAAGCCTACGGCGTACTGATCACGCGGGCGGTGGACACCCGGCGCGAGGGCGCAGCCGGTACACCGCACTATCAGATCCACCTCACGGACGACTCGGGCACGCACTTCCGGGCCGCCGTCAACGTCCTGTCCTCGGAGAAGCCCTCCGAGCTGCTCTACCTCGTCAGTGAGGACTTCCAGCACCCGGTCACGGCCCGCCTGGAGTCCCTGCCGAGCGGCTGGAACACCCTGCTGCCCGGACCCGGCGGCCCGAACCTCGACTTCGTGCGCGGCAACCTCTTCGACCCGGCGCAACTGCGCACCCTCCCGCCGGACGCGAGCGGCCCCGACAACGACCTCGCCGACCTCCTCGACCACTACGTACGACGCGCGGTCGACGACCCGGACGCCCGCCTGTACGTCTTCGGCGAGCGCTTCGGCCCCGAACCGACCGTCAAGGACAAGGTGTTCGGCTTCCTGCCGGGCAACGGCGTCCACGACATCCATATGAACCAGGGCAACAGCCGCCGCTTCAGCGGCGACGACGGGGTCTGGCAGGACGGCGGCATCCTGATCCACTTCCCGGCGCAGTCGCGCTGGGTCGGCATCTTCCTCGCCTTCCAGAGCCAGTCCTGGCACACGGACGACACCACCGGCCACACCCTGGAGGGCACCGACGGTTCGCGCAACGAGCCCGGCGGGCAGCCCGTCCGGGTCGTGGCGGCCCTGGTCAACCCCCGTGGCCCGGCACCCGAGCCGGAGAGCGTCACCCTCCTCAACGCCTCACCCGACCCCGTCGACCTGACCGGCTGGCACGTCCGGGACCGGCTGGGCAACTCCTGCGCGGTACCGGCACCCGGCCCCCTCGCCGCGGGCGCCCCGCTCCTCGTCCCGCTCACGGACGGCGTCCAACTCGGCAACCAGGGCGGCGAGATCACCCTCCTCGATGCCAACGGCCTGAAGGTGCACGGCGTTTCGTACACCGCCGACCAGGCCGCGCGGGAGGGCTGGACCGTGGTGTTCTGACGCTGCCCGGAACCTCCCTTCCGTACCGCGTGCGGGTACGGCACCATGAGCCCGACCCGCACCGCACCACCGGCCGGAGGGTGTCCCGTGGACCGCGAACTGCACGCCAGACTCGACGAGTTGCAGCGCGACCCGTACCCGCACTACACCCGGGCCCGGCAGACCGAGGGCCTCACCCACCTCACCGAACTCGACGCCTGGCTCATCGCCCGGGACGCCGACGTCCGTGAAGTCCTGCGCCGCCCCGAGGACTTCTCCTCGGCGGTCGCTCTCCGGCCCGACGTGCTGCCGTCGCCCGCCGCGCTCGCCGTCCTCGGCGGCGGCTTCGGTGGGCAGCCGGTGGTCGTCAGCGCGGACGGCGCGGAGCACCAGCG
>NZ_JAWOAI010000367.1:0-10174 GCF_033194735.1 Streptomyces sp. W16 | reverse complement strand
CGAACCCGCTGCCGAGCGCGAGCGCGAAGGCGAGCACGAGCCACCAGCGGTAGGCGCGGCGCCAGTTCCGTACGGTCACCGCGCGGTCCTGGAGCACATCGTGCTTGCCGGCTCGCGCGGCGCCACGGGCGAGGGCGGTGTAGCGCCTGCGGCGCCCGTATGTCACGACGGCCACCGCGATGATGAACAGGGCGGCCCCGGCCATCACCCCGATCCGGCGCCCGGTGATGCCGGGCAGCAGTACTCCGACACCCGCCGCCAGCACCCCGAACCACCACAGCGGGGCGGCTCCGGCCCGTACGACGACTGCCACTCGGGCCAGCCCCTGGACTCTGCGATCTCCGCGTGCCACGTTCTGCCTCCTGGTCGTCCCGGCACAGTTCCGTCGGGCCGCGAGACTAGTGAGCGAACGTGAGACGAGTCTGAGAACGGGCTTTTCCGCCCTCGCCCCGGGTCGGGGGGGTCGGGTCAGGAGGGGGTGTCCAGGCGCTCGGTGAGCTCCCCGGCGGCCCAGCGGGCCCACTGCTCGGCGGTCTCGGAACCCCGCAGGCCGTATTCGAGCATGAGCCAGCCGCAGACCTGGACGGGGTCGCCGACCCACTTCGCGTTGTCGCGGATGGCCTCCATCGCCGTGAGTCGCGCGTGGTTGTGGTCGGCGAACTTCTCCAGGTAGGCGGCGCCTTCGCCACGGTTCAGGGTCCACAGGAAGAAGACGCGGAGCAGTGCGGCGCTGCGGAAGGCGAGGTCGAGGTCGGGTTCGGTGAGCCAGCGGCGCAGTTCGGCGCGTCCCGCGTCGGTGATGCCGTACTCGCGGCGCTGGCGGGCGCCGGTGCCGGTGATCTCGATCAGGCCGTTCTCGTCGAGCTTGGCCAGTTCGCTGTAGACCTGGCTCTTCTGGGCGGGCCACACGGCCGACAGCCCCTCGTCGAACCGCTTGAGCAAGTCGTAGCCGCTGGCGGGCTGTTCGGAGAGGAGCCCGAGGAGGGCGTGGGGCAGGCTCATGAACTCACCCTACCTTTCCGGTATTTCACCAATCCTGACTGGACGGTCGAGAATTGGACAGTCATAATCCTACCGTCCAATATTGGACTCCCCGGTTTGGCTCTTTGACTCGTGGAGGAAGACACCGGTGAACTACGTCCGCGGTTTCGCACCCTGGCTGTGTTACGCGGCCCTGAGCCCGGTCGACTGGCGACTGGGCACGGGCGCCGCCGCACTGGCCGCGCTCTGGTTACTCGCAGGGCAGCTCCGCGCCCGCAGTGTCGACCTGTTGGGCGCCGCCACCTGCGCCTTCTTCGTGGTCATGGCCGTCGTCGCGCTGGCGGACCCGGCATCGGGGCTGCGGAACTGGATCTGCGCGCTGGCGAACACCACCCTCGCGGCCACGGCCCTGACCTCGCTCGCCGTGCGCCGCCCCTTCACCCTGGCCTTCGCCCGGGCCGAGGTGCCGCAGGAGTTCTGGCACTCGCCCCGGTTCATCAGGGTCAACATGATCCTGACGGCGATCTGGGCATCCGCCTTCACCCTCGGCGCGCTCGCCTGCGCCTTCGTGGTCCAGTACGAGAACTCCGCGACCGCGCCGCTGGTCACCGTCCAGGTCCTGGCGTTCGTCGTCCCGTTCGTCCTCTCCGGCCGCTACGCCGCCCGAGCCAAGGCCGCGGCCGGACAGGCGATCGCATGAGCACGCACAACGGAACGACCGAGCCCGCCGAGCGGATCGAACCGGCGAGCCCGGAGCGGCTGATCTACTTCTCGGACGCGGTGGTGGCCATCGCCATCACGCTGCTGGCCCTGGAACTGCCGGTCCCCGGCGCCGAAGCGCACGGCGACTCGGGCGTGCAGCACTTCATGCGCGAGCACCTGTCGGAGTACTTCGCGTTCCTCGTCAGCTTCGCGGTCATCGCCATGCAGTGGATGCTCCACCAGCGCCTCTTCCGGTACGTGACCGGCCTGTCCGGCGGAGCCATCCGCTGGAACCTGCTGTGGCTGCTGCTGATCGTCATCACGCCGTTCACGACGAAACTGCTGACCAGCGAGGCGGACGCGTTCCGGATCCAGTTCATCGTGTACGCGGCCGGCCAGGCCCTGACCAGCCTGTCCTTCAGGCTGGCCTTCGCCGACCTGCGCAGGTCGGGCATGCTGCGCCCGGACGCCCCGCGCGAGGTGATCGCGGAGACCCTGGCATGGGTGGACGCGATGATCGTGACCTTCGCCGTCTCGATCCCCGTCGCACTGGTCACGCACTGGGCATCCCTGTGCTGGGCGCTGCTGCCGCTGACACAGAAAATCCTGCGCCGCGTCACCTGACGAGAAGGGGCCGCCCGGAAACCACCGATCCCGGGCCCACGGGCGGCCCCGACGCAGAACCACACGCGCATACGCGGGACCGGACGGCCCGTCACTCCACGAACAGCCCCCGCGCCGCCGCCCGCGCGTCGAACTCCTCCAGCCGGGCCTGCGCGTCCGGCAGGTCGTCGCACATCGCCTCCAGCAGCACCCGGCCCAGCAGCATCGGCGCGCACGCCGTGTCGAAGGCGAGGCCGGTGCCGACGGCGGCCGGGATCAGCAGGTCGGACACCTTGGCGACCGGCGCGAACGCCGAGTCCGCGACGGTCACGACGGTCAGGCCCGCCTCCCTCGCGTACGCCAGCGTGTCCACGACCTCGCGCGGATGCCGGGGCAGCGCGAAGCACAGCAGGGCGGTGGCACCGGCCCGGACGGCGGCGTCGATCCGGTCGTGGATCATCGTGCCGCCCTCGTTGAGCAGCCGTACGTCCGGATGGACCTTGGCGGCGAAGTACGCGAAGCCGTAGGCCTGGGAGGCCGCCGCGCGCAGCCCGAGGACGGGCAGCGGACGCGAGGCGGCGAGCAGGCGACCGGCCTTCGCAACCGGCCGGGGGTCGGCCAGTATCTCGGCGAGGTGCTTGAGGTTCTCGATCTCGGCCTCTACGGCCTGCTGGTACTCGTTGTACGACGCCGTGTCGGTGACGGACTCCGCGGGCGCGACCTCGCGGAGGTGTTTGCGCAGCGCCGGGTAGCCGTCGAAGCCGAGGGCGACCGCGAAGCGGGTCACGGAGGGCTGGCTGACGCCGGCGAGTTCGGCGAGTTCCACGCTGGACAGGAACGGCACCTCGGCGGCGCGCCGCACCATGCTGTGCGCGATGCGCCGCTGGGTCGGCGTGAGCCGGTGCCCCTCGAAGAGCGTCTGCAGTCGTGCGGCCGGGCTGTCGGTCACACCCGTACTCCTGTCCAAGGTCCCCTCCTGGCTCCCGTTCACCGTTTCGTCCAGGCTCCCATCCACGGTCATGACGTGCTCCCCCTCCAGATCTCGGTGAACCGGTCCAGCAGTCCGGCCGCCGCCGTCACATCGTCCGTGAGCGGCCGGTCCGCCGTCTCGTCGTCGAGCACCGATTCGGCCAGCTCCAGTGCGCGGCCGACCGGGAGTTCCGGTTCGGGCCGCAGGTCGCGCTGGCGCAACGCCCGTACGGCGGCGACGAGTTCGCAGCCGACGACGAGACGGTACGCGCGGCAGGCGCGCAGTGTCTGACGGGCGGCGAGCGAGGCGAAGCTGGCCTGTTCCTCGACGCCCCGGGAGAGTACAGCGTGCCCGAGCGAGGCGGGAGCCGAGAACGCGCGCAGATCGCCGAGGGCGGCCGCGGCGGCGTACTCCAGGATCATCACGCCGGAGGAGGCGGGTTCGTTGTCGGCGAGGAAGGGCTTGAGGCGGGTGAACGCGGGCTCGTTGAGGGAGGAGAGCCGGGACGTCGACAGGCGGGCCACCTGGGTCAGCGCGAGCCTGAAGTGGTCCAGGGCGAGGACGAGTTGGGCCTGGTAGAAGCCGCCGTGGTGGTAGGCGGTCATGTCCTCGGCGGAGATGAAGGGGTTCTCGGCGGAGGCGTTGATCTCGATCGCGAGGACCTCCTCCAGCGCGTCCGCCGCGTCGTGCGCGGGCCCGTGGATCTGTGGCAGACACCGGAAGCCGTACGGGTCCTGGATGCGCCCGAGCGGCGGGGTGGGCCGGTCGGCGGCACCGATCAACTCCCGCATCCGGCGGGCGACTTCGACCGATCCCCGGTGCGGGCGGGCGGCGTGCACGGGCGCGGCGTACGGCTCGTGCGAACCGTCGACGGCGAGCAGTGAGAGCGCGCCGACGACCTGGGTGGCACCGATGAGTCCGCGCAACTCGTGCAGGGCGAGGGCGGACTGTCCCAGGGTGAGGGCGTTGCTGCTGATGAGCGCCAACGCGTCGTTGTTGTCGAGGGGTTGGGGTTCGGGAACGCCGACAGGACCATGTCCGGCGCCTCGCCAGGGGCGCTCCCCCACCAACGCCAGCCCCACCTGCGCCAGCGCCGCGATGTCCCCCGTCCCCACCGAGCCGAACTCGTTGACGACCGGATACACCCCGCTCTCCAGCGCCTCGCACAGCGCGGTGACGACCGTCGGCCGCAGTCCCGCACCGCCCGCGAGCAGCTGGTTGGCGCGGACGGCGAGCATGGCCCGCACCTCCCGCGCCGGAAGCTCGTCGCCGATCGCGCCGGCGTGGCTGCGGAGCAGGCGCAACCCGTGCTCGGCCGCCGCCTCGGTGGGCACGTCCTCGTTCCGGTTGGCGCCGACGCCGGTCGAGCGGCCGTAGACGCGGCCGGTCGCGGCGATCTGGCGGGCCGCGTCCCAGGACTCGGTCGCGCGCTTCATCGCGTCGGTGCCGGGGACCGGCCGGGCGTCCCCGTCGGCGAGCCGGACGACATCGGCGACCCCGAAGCCGACCCCGTCGAGGACGACGAGATCGGAGCTCCCGGACACCATCGCATCGGCGGTGTCCACGATCCGAGACGACATACGGCCTCAAACTCCCCTCAATCAGGACACTCGATCTTGCCTGCCGGGCATCCGTTACCTCGGATTAACGCGGAGACATTGACAAACTATTCAGACACCGAGAACTCTGCATGACGTTATACAGCCGGGCAAGGGACAACTCATGATCCAGTTCGACGCGGTCCACAAGCGCTTCCCCAACGGCACGACAGCAGTTCACGATCTCTCCCTGGAGATGCCGGAAGGCGGGGTCACCGTACTGGTCGGATCCTCCGGTTGCGGCAAGACGACCACCCTTCGGATGATCAACCGGATGATCGACCCGACCTCGGGCGTCATCAAGGTCGGCGGCAAGGACGTCACCCAGCAGGACGCGGCCGAACTGCGCCGCTCGATCGGGTACGTCATCCAGCAGTCGGGGCTCTTCCCGCACCGCACGGTCCTCGACAACATCGCGACCGTGCCGCTGCTCCTGGGCCACGGCCGGAAGAAGGCGCGCGCCCGCGCCGCCGAACTCCTGGAGACCGTCGGCCTCGCCGCCGACGCCGGGAAGCGCTACCCGCACCAGATCTCCGGCGGCCAGCAGCAGCGCGTCGGCGTGGCCCGCGCGCTCGCCGCCGACCCGCCGGTGCTGCTGATGGACGAGCCCTTCGGCGCCGTGGACCCGGTGGTCCGCACCCAGCTCCAGGACGAACTGCTCAGGCTCCAGAAGGAGTTGAACAAGACCATCGTCTTCGTCACGCACGACATCGACGAGGCCGTACGGCTCGGCGACCGCATCGCGATCTTCCGCACCGGCGGTCACCTCGTCCAGTGCGCGGCCCCCGCCGAACTCCTCGCCCGCCCGGCCGACGACTTCGTCGCCGACTTCCTCGGCGCCGAGCGCGGCCTCAAGCTGCTCTCCCTGAAGACCCTCGCCGAGGTCCCGCAGGGCCCGGCCCCCGAGGGCGGCACCTGGACCCTGGTCGTGGACGAGGCGCGCAAGCCCCTCCACTGGGCGGCCAAAGCCACGGACGGCGCCGAGATCCCCGTACGACCGCTCCGCGACGGCGACTCCCTGCTCGCCGCCCTCAACGAGTCCGTCGCCTCCCCCAACGGCCTGATCGCCCGCGTCGACGCGGCCGGCGTCCTCACCGGCGTCTCGTCCCGCGACGACATCCACACGCACGCGGGCCAGGCGCACGCCGAGGCAAGGGTCGCGGCATGACGATCGACTGGTCGTGGATAGGCGACCACACCGACGACCTCACCAGCCTCACGCTCTCGCACCTCCAGGCCGCGATGAGCGCCGTCTTCTTCGGCCTGCTGATCTCGCTCCCGCTGGCGGTAGTGGCCCACCGGGTCCGCCCGCTCCGAGGCTTCCTGCTCGGCCTGTCGAACGTCCTCTTCACGATCCCGTCGATCGCGATCTTCGTACTCCTCCTCCCGATCAGCGGCCTCACCCGCACCACGACCGTGATCGGCCTGACGGTCTACACGCTGGTCGTGCTGCTGCGGAACACCGTCGAGGGCCTCGACTCGGTCCCCGCGAAGACGAAGGAGGCCGCGAAGGCGATGGGCACGCGCCCCCTGCGCACGCTCCTCACCGTCGAACTCCCCCTCGCACTCCCGGTGATCATGGCGGGCGTCCGCATCGCCACCGTCATGTCGATCTCGCTCGTCTCGGTCGCGACCTACATCGGCGACGGCGGCCTCGGCCAGCTCTTCACCGACGGTTTCCAGCGCGACTTCCCGACGCCGGTGATCGTGGGCGTGGTCCTCACCCTGCTGCTCGCGGTGGTCGCGGACGCGGCCCTGGTCGCCCTCCAGTACGTACTCACCCCGTGGACGAGGCGGCGAGCCTGATGTTCGAACTCTTCAAGAACCTCGGCAAGTGGCTGACCAGCGGCTCCCAGTGGGCCGGCACGGACGGCATCGCGCACCGCCTCGCCGAGCACCTCCAGTACTCGCTGCTGGCGACCCTCATCGCCGCCGCGATCGGCCTCCCGCTCGGCCTGCTGATCGGTCACACCGGCAAGGGCGCGTTCCTCGCGATCAACCTCGCCTCCTTCGGCCGCGCGCTGCCGACCGTGGGCCTGGTCGTCCTCGTCTTCCTGGCCAGCGGCCTGTCCATGTGGCCGGTCTACATCGCGCTGGTCGCCCTCGCGGTCCCGTCGATCGTGACGAACACCTACGCCGGCATGACCGCCGTGGACCCGGACGTGAAGGACGCGGCGCGCGGCCAGGGCATGCGCGGCCACCAGGTGCTGTTCCAGGTCGAGTTGCCCCTCGCGCTCCCCCTGATCATGACCGGCCTGCGCCTCGCCCTCATCCAGGTGGTCTCCACGGCAACCGTCGCCGCGTACGTCTCCTTCGGCGGCCTGGGCCGCTTCGTCTTCGACGGACTCGCCCAGCGCGACCTCGTGCAGGTGCTCGGCGGGGCGGTGCTCGTCGCCGTCGTAGCCGTCGTCCTGGACCTCGGCCTGTCCGGCCTCCAGCGCTTCCTCTTCCGCCACCGCACCGCCTAGGGAAACCGGGAACTCCGAAATGAACCGTCGCACCCTCCTCGGCGCCCTCGCCGGAACGGCCGTCGCCGTCCCCGTCCTGTCCTCCTGCGCGAGCGGCGTCACCTCGCTGGACGGCGGAGGCTCCGCCGGCGGTGGCAGCGCCTCCAGCAAGAACGGCGTCACCATCGGCACCGCCAACTTCACCGAGAACCAGGTCCTCGGCTACCTCTACGCCGCCGCCCTCGAAGCGGCCGGCGTGAAGGTCAAGGTCCGCCCCAACCTCGGCACCCGCGAGATCGTCTTCCCCGCCCTCAAGAGCGGCGACATCGACCTCCTCCCCGAGTACCAGGGCTCCCTGCTCACCTACCTCCAGCCCAAGTCCAAGGTCGCGGAGGCGGGCGAGATGCAGAACGCCCTCACCCTCGCCCTCCCCTCCGGCCTCCAGGTCCTGCCCTACGGCATCGCCGAGGACGCGGACTGCTTCGTCGTCACCCGCGAGACCGCCAGGAAGTACGGCCTCACCTCGCTGGCCGACCTGGCGAAGCACAACGGCAAGCTCGTCATCGGCGCCTCCGCCGAGGTGAAGACCCGTCAGGTGGGCGTCGTAGGACTGAAGGACGTCTACGGCGTCGAGTTCAAGGAGTTCAAGTCCCTTGATTCCGACGGGCCGTTGGTGAAGGGCGCGCTGAAGAAGGGCGATGTGGACGTGGCGAACCTGTTCACCACGGACACCGACATCAAGGCCAACGACTGGGTGATCCTGACCGACCCCAAGACCCTGATCCCCAGTCAGCACATCGTCCCGCTCATCGCCGACCGGGTGGCCGACCCCACGGTCCGCAAGGCCCTCGCCCGCGTCGGCAACCTCCTCACCACCGCCCAACTCACCGAGCTGAACCGCCAGGTGGACAAGGACAAGAAGGACCCGGAGGACGTGGCGAACACGTACGCGAAGCAGCACGGCATCACGAAGTAATGACGTGTCGATGATCTGACGAGGGATCAGTCAAGTGTCGTTAAATCGGCACTCTCGGTAACTGATCGCATGCGTAGGGTGATTTCACGCTCACCACCTGAGGAACCGCATGGCCTCGAACCGCAGGGCCTTTCTGACGGCCACCGCCGTCGGCGCGCTGGCCACCGCCCCCACGACCGCCACCGCCGCCGTCGGCCCACGGCCCCACCCGACCACCGCCCCCGCAGCCCTCGCCGAACTCCTCGACGGCAACCGCCGTTACGCCACCGACCACTCCCGCCACCCGGACGAGAGCCGTCGGCTGCGCCACCAACTGGCCACCGCACAGCACCCGTTCGCGGTGATCGTCGGCTGCATCGACTCCCGGGTGCCGCCCGAGCTGGTCTTCGACCAGGGCCTCGGCGACCTGCTGTGCATAAGGACGGCCGGCGAGGTCCTGGACGAGGCGGTGCTCGCGTCCATCCAGTACGGGGTGGAGGAACTGCGCATCCCCTTGGTGCTGGTGCTCGGCCACGAGCGCTGCGGGGCGGTGGCGGCGACACTCGCGCACCTGGAGACCGGCGCGCCCGTCCCCGGACACCTCGCGCTCCTGGTGGACGAGATCGCCCCGGCCGCGCGCCGCACTCGCGCCCTGCCCGGCGACTGGGCCGAGCACACGATGACCGCCCACACGGCCTGGGTCAGGGACGCGATCCGCGCCGACCCCGCCTTCACCTCCGCGCACGTCGTCGCGGCCCGCTTCGACCTCGACACGGGCCTCGTCTCCCTGCTGCCGTAGCCCAACTCCTGGCTGCCGTAAGCCCATTCCCCCCACGCAACTCACGCGAAGAAGCCCATGACCATGAACGGTGTGCTCTCCGTCCTGCCCTCCCCCGCCGACTTCCGCACGATGACCCGCGCCCCGCGCCGCGACCTCCTGTGCGGCCTCACGGTCGCCGTCGTGGCGCTCCCGCTCGCCCTCGGTTTCGGGGTGACGTCCGGTCTCGGCGCGGCCTCCGGCCTGATCACCGCGATCGTGGCGGGCTCGCTCGCCGCGCTGTTCGGCGGCTCCGCGCGCCAGGTCAGCGGGCCGACCGGCGCGATGACGGTCGTCCTCGTCCCGATCGTCCACGAGTACGGCGCGAACGGCGTCCTCACGGTCGGGCTGATCTCCGGCTTCATGCTCCTCGTGCTCGCCTTCGCCCGCGCGGGAACGGCGATGGCGTACGTCCCCGCGCCGGTGATCGCCGGTTTCACCATCGGTATCGCGTGTGTGATCGGACTCCAGCAGGTGCCGTCGGCGCTGGGCGTGCCCATTCCGGCGGGTGACCAGGTGGCGGTGGTGGCGGCGCGCGCGGCCGAGGAGTTCGACGCGACCCCGCACTGGGCGGCCCTCCTCCTCGCCCTCGGCTCGGCCGCGCTGATGCTGGCCGGGGCGCGCTGGAAACCGACGGTTCCCTTCTCCCTGGCGGCAGTTGGCGTGGCGACGGTCGTGTCGGAGGCCCTGCACCTGCACGTCACCCGACTCGGCACACTCCCGTCCTCGCTCCCCGCCCCCTCCCTCGCCTTCCTGGACGTCTCCCGCGTCCCGTCCCTCCTCCTCCCCGCCGCGGCGGTGGCCGCACTGGCCGCCCTGGAGTCCCTGCTCTCCGCCTCCGTCGCGGACGCGATGCGCCCCGGTGAGCGCCACGACCCCGGCAAGGAACTCTTCGGCCAGGGCATCGCCAACCTCGCGGCCCCGCTCTTCGGCGGTGTCCCGGCCACGGGCGCGATCGCGCGTACGGCGGTCAACGTCCGCACCGGCGCCACCTCCCGCCTGGCCGCCCTCGCGCACGCCGTGATCCTCGCCGGGATCGTCGCGGTCGCGGCCCCGCTGGTGGGCCGTATCCCGCTGGCCGCGCTGGCCGGAGTGCTGCTG
>NZ_JAWOAI010000366.1:0-10241 GCF_033194735.1 Streptomyces sp. W16 | reverse complement strand
CGCGCGGGCGGTGGAGCTGGCCTGGGTCCCCGAGCCGCTGCTGCTGACCGGCGAGCGCGGCACCGGCAAGACCGCGCTGGCCCGTGAACTGCTCGGCGACACCGTGCCGTTGGTCGCCGACGCCGCCGAGTCGCCCGAACTGGGCGTGAAATACAGCGAGTTGGCCGACGGGCGCCCACTGCTCCTGCGGCACGCCGAACGGCTGGCCCAGCCCGATGTCGCCGCGCTCAACTCCCTGCTCGACGAACACCCGGACGTACATCTGCTGGTCACCTACACACCCGGCACTCCCCCGGGCCCCTGCTTCCAACGCCTGCTGGACACCCTGGCCGCCCGATCGGTCGCCCTGCCCGCGCTGCGTGAACGCCGGGAGGACGTACGGGAGTTGCTGCCGGTCCTGGCGCCCCGGCCGGCCCCGGGACAGCCGCCGCTCAGCTGGACCCTGGACGCGCTGCGGGCCCTGGAGGAGCATCCCTGGCCCGGGAACGTCACCGAACTCGCGCATGTCGTCAGGGCGTTGGCGGAACACCGGCGGGTCACCGGCCCGGTGCGGCGGGCCGAACTCCCCGATCCCGTCCGGGAGGGACCTGCGGCCCGGCGGCTCAGCCCGATGGAACACGCCGAACGCACCGCGATCCTGGCCGCGTTGCGCAGGCACGGCGGCAACAAGGCGCGGGCCGCCGCCGCGCTGGGCATCGGTCGGGCGACGCTGTATCGCAAGCTGCGCGGTTACCAGGGCATCTCATGAGCGGACCCAGCAGACCCGTCCGACACTGAACCGGCCTATTTGATCAGGGCGTTCGCCACCACCACGACCACCCCGAGCAGCGCGTCCACCGCCCCGATGACCACCGCCACCACCCAACTCCGCGCCGACCAGCGGGCCGTGACCAGGCCCAGGCAGAACAGCAGCGCGATGTTGAGGACGAAGGCCGCGTACTCGACGCCGTTCGCGGGCCACCAACCCCAGCCCGCCCCGGCGAGCAGCAGCACGGTCGGCAGCGCGGCGGCGACCAGCGGCCACTCGTCGCGCAGGGTGCGCAGGGCGTCCCAGCGGCGGTGCGGAGCGCGCTCGGCGATGTAGTGGGCGTACCCGTGGGCGAGCGCCGAGGCACCCGCGGTCACCAGCAGCCACAGGGCGTCGTAGCGGCGGCTGCCCTTCGAGGTGTGGCCGTACTGGGTGAGCGCGGCGACCATCGAGCAGGCGAGGACTGAGCCGTACACGCCCCCGAAGAGGATGTTCTCCCGGGTCTCGTGCGAGTGCGGGTGCGGCTCGGGGACGGCCGTCGTGGTCTGCGCCATGCCCTCCACGATCACCCGGCCCCAACCGGGGCGCCACTCCGCGACGAAGTGTCCTCCGACCTGGGCCGATATCCCACACAGTGTCCACGCCCGGGCCGGGGCAGCCCCGGCTAGGGTCGCCGCATGACGCACAGTTTCGTAGTCCGCATCCCCGACGCCGAGCTCGAACCCGAGCCGCTTGACCCGGCGCAGATCGTCTCCGGTACGCCCGAGGTGACCGGGAAGGTCGTGTGGGAGTCCGGGGACGGGCGGCAGATCCGGGGGATCTGGCAGATCACCCCGGGGGTGGTCACCGACACGGAGGCGGACGAGCTGTTCGTCGTGATCAGCGGCTCGGCCACCATCGAGGTCGAGGGCGGGGAGACCCTGAAGGTCGGTCCCGGGGACATGGCCGTGCTGCGCGAGGGCGACCGTACGACGTGGACGGTGCACGAGACGCTGCGCAAGGCGTACGCGATCAACCTCTGACGACCCTCAACGGGGCCCCGCCACAGGCATGTTGTAGGGCGTGACGACCTGGATCGCGGACGGCAGGGCCGGTCCCGCGGGCGGCAGCGCGTCGTGTGCGCGCATCACGATGCGGCAGGCCTCGCGGACGTCCTGGCGCAGGTCGTGGTGGAGGACGGCCGACAGCCGCTGCTCGTGCAGCAGCCGGGTGTTGTCGTGGTCGAGGTCGTGCGCGACGAACACGGCGCACTCGCGGCCCAGGTCGGCGAAGGCGCGCAGGGTGGCGATGTTGCCGCCGCCGATCGAGTAGACCGCGCGGATGTCCGGGTCGCGCTTCAGGGCGGCGCGGACGAGGTCGTACTGGGTGGCGTCCAGGCCGTGGCCCTCGGTGATCTCGACGAGGGCCCGGTCCGGGTAGCGGGCGCGCATGGTGCTGCGGAAGCCCATCTCGCGCTCCTCCTCGTTTCGGAAGAAGCCGCTGCTCAGGCTGGTGAGGACATTTCCGGGTCGGTCGCCGAGCCACTGGCCCATCAGGTAGGCAGCGGTGGCGCCCGCCGCCCGGTTGTCTATGCCGACGTAGGCGAGGCGGGCGCTCGCGGGCAGGTCGGTGACGAGGGTGACGACCGGGATGCCCGCGGCGATCAGCCGGCCGACGGCCGCGGTGACCTCGGGGACGTCCGGCGCCTTGAGGATGACGCCCTGCGAGCCGCGCCGGGCGATCCGGTCCAGGGTGCCGACCAGCTCCCTGACCGGCGCCGTCTCCCGGAAGTGGAAGCGGGAGCGCACCACGGCCGGGTGCAGGTCGGGCAGCTCCGCCTCCAGCGCGGTCCGTACGGCCGTGGAGAACCGCTCCGGCGTCTGCATCACGATGTCGATCATGAACGTACGACCGACCAGCCGGACCTGGGTGCGCTGCCGGTCGAGATCGGCGATGGCCTGCCGGACCTCACGCTCGGTGCTCTCGCGGACACCGCCCCTGCCGTTCAGGACCCGGTCCACGGTGGCCTCGCTGAGGCCCGCCTGACGTGCGATTTCCCTGATCGGGAAGGGGTGGCCCACCGGTCGCCTCCTTGAGGGGTTTTTGATGGCTCGCTGCCGGTTGTTCGAAGGGTTTGTACTGACAAGAATGACAGGACCGCACCATTACGTGACCCGAGGGGACGACGATGTCCTTCACATCCACAGAACGCCCCGCCTGGCTCACCGAGCACGACTGCGACCTCGACGCCTTCCGCGCGCTCGTCGAGCAGCCGACCGACCTGGGCGACTTCCCGTACGCGTCCTCGGTCGAGCGGAACGTCCTCGTCTACGACAGCGACCGGCTCCGCAAGTCGGTGGCGGCCGGTGAGCGCCGCGAGGTGCAGGCCGAGCTGGTGCGGGTGTTCGCCGAGGGGCCCGGCATCGTGGTCCTGCGGGGCGCGTTCCCGGACGCGTCGGTGGTGGACCGTACGACCGAGGTGTTCGAGGCACTGATCGCCGAGCAGCACGCCTCGGGCGCGGGTGCCGGTGACCACTTCGCGAAGCCGGGGGCCAACGACCGGGTGTGGAACGCCCTGGAGAAGGCCGCGCTCTACGACCCGGAGGCGTTCGCCGACTACTACGCGAACGACATGCTGGCCCTGGTGTCCGTGGCCTGGCTCGGCCCCGGCTACCAGGTCACCTCGCAGATCAACGTGGTCCACCCGGGCGGC
Organism: Streptomyces sp. W16; assembly: GCF_033194735.1. Taxonomy (NCBI): domain Bacteria; kingdom Bacillati; phylum Actinomycetota; class Actinomycetes; order Kitasatosporales; family Streptomycetaceae; genus Streptomyces; species Streptomyces sp. W16. The sequence continues at coordinate 6,801 of NZ_JAWOAI010000366.1, read as the reverse complement.
GCGGCACAGACCGTGCACCGCGACTACCACCTCGGGTTCCTGGGCAACGAGGCCGCCGCCGGCTACCCGGCGCACGTGCACCGCCTCTCCCCCGTGCTCACCCTCCAAGGGGCCGTCGCGCACTGCGACATGCCGGTGGAGTCGGGGCCGACGATGTACCTGCCGCACTCGCAGAAGTTCGAGCCCGGCTATCTGGCGTGGCGACTCCCGGAGTTCCAGGCGTACTTCGAGGCCAACCACATCCAACTCCCGCTCGCCAAGGGCGATGCGGCGTTCTTCAACCCGGCGCTGTTCCACGCGGCCGGCACCAACCGCACCACCGACGTGCGGCGCATGGCCAACCTGCTCCAGGTGTCCTCCGCGTTCGGACGGGCGATGGAGACGGTGGACCGTGAGGCCGTCACCAACGCGGTCTTCCCGGTGCTGCTCAAGCGCAAGGCCGAGGGCGTGGACGAGGAGTGGCTGGACACGGTCGTCGCGGCCACCGCCGAGGGCTATCCGTTCCCCACCAACCTCGACAACGACCCGCCCGTCGAGGGTCTCGCCCCGCCCTCGCAGGCCGACATCGTGCGCCGCGCGGTGCGCGAGGGGTGGGCCCCGCAGGCGCTCCGCGGGGAGCTGCGGGCCGGCGCCGAGCGGCGCGAGAGCTGAGCGGCACCCCCGACCGACCTTCACCGTCTCGCGAGAAACCCTTGCGAGAGACCACCGCAGGAAACCCGCACCCCTCAAGAAAGCAAGAGCCCTCATGCGCATCGGAATCCTCGGCCTCGGCCGCATCGGCGCCTTCCACGCCGAGACCCTGTCCGGACCCGACGTGGTCGAGTCCCTAGTCGTCGCCGACCCGTTCCGGGAGGCCGCCACGAAGGCCGCCGAGCGGTTCGGCGCCGAGGTCGCGGACTCCCCCGAGGCCGTGCTCGCCGCCGGGGTCGACGGTGTCGTGGTGGCCGCGGCGACCGACGCCCACCCGGGCCTGATCCTGGCCGCCGTCGAGGCGGGCATCCCCGTCTTCTGCGAGAAGCCCGTCGCCAAGACGATGGCCGAGGGCGTCAAGGTCCTCAAGGCCGTCGAGGGCAGCGACGTGCCGATCCAGATCGGCTACAACCGCCGCTTCGACACCGGCTTCGTCAACGCGCGCGCCGCCGTGCAGTCCGGCGAGCTGGGCAAGCTGCACACCGTGCGCTCCACCACGCTGGACCCGGCGCCGCCGCCCGCCGCGTACATCGCCGCGTCCGGTGGCATCTTCCGGGACTGTTCCGTGCACGACTTCGACATCATCCGCTGGGTCACCGGCCGTGAGGTCACCGAGGTGTACGCGGTCGGCGGCAACCGGGGCGCCGAGTACATCAAGGAGGCGGGCGACGCCGACACCACCGGCGCCATCCTCACCCTGGACGACGGCACCATCGCGGTGGTCTCCAACTCCCGCCACAACGCCCGGGGTTACGACGTCCGCATGGAGATCCACGGCTTCACGGACTCCATCGCGGTCGGTCTGGAGGACAAGCTGCCGCTGCGCTCCGTGGAGCCCGGCGTGACCTTCCCGGCGGGTGTCCCGCACGACTTCTTCATGGACCGCTTCACGGCCGCCTACCGCGCCGAACTCACCGCGTTCACCGAGGTCGTGGCCGGTACCCGCACCTCCCCCTGCACCGTCGCCGACGCGCTGGAGGCCGGCTGGATCGCCGACGCCTGCACGCTGTCGCTGCACGAGCACCGCCCCGTCACCATCCAGGAGGTACGCGAAGCATGAGCGGTCCGGGCCGGGAACCACTGCGCATCGGAGTACTGGGAGCCGCTCGGATCACCGAGAACTCCCTGATCGGCCCGGCCCGGACGACCGGCCACCGCCTCGTCGCGGTGGCCGCCCGCGACCGGGACCGGGCGGAGGCCTACGCCGCCGCGCACCGCGTCGAACGGGTCGTGGACTCGTACGCCGACCTGATCGCCGATCCCGAGGTTGAGGTCGTCTACAACCCCCTCGCCAACGGTCTGCACGGGCCATGGAACCTCGCAGCGCTGGAGGCGGGCAAGCACGTCCTGTCGGAGAAGCCCTCGGCGAGCAACGCCGAGGAGGCGGCCGAGGTGCGGGAGGCGGCGGCCAAGGCCGGCACGGTCTTCATGGAGGCGTTCCACTACCTCTTCCACCCGGTCACCCGGCGCCTGCACGAGCTGCTGGCCTCCGGTGAGCTCGGCGAGCTGCGGCACGTCGAGACGCTGGTCGCGATCCCGGCCCCGCCGGACACCGACCCGCGCTGGTCGCTCGCCCTGGCCGGCGGCGCCGTGATGGACCTGGGCTGCTACAGCCTGCACGCGCAGCGCATGCTGGCCCCCTGGGCGGGCGGCGCACCCCGGCTCGTCTCGGCCCGGGGCGGCGAACGCGCGGGCGCACCGGGCGTCGACGAGTGGCTGGACGCCGACCTCGCCTTCCCGAGCGGCGCCACGGGCTCCGCCCGCTGCCACATGGCGTACGACAAGCTGGAGATGAGCTGCCGGATCATCGGCAGCCGCGGCGAGGCGTTCGCGCCGAACTTCGTCCTCCCCCACCAGGACGACCGGGTCGTGGTCCGCACGACGGACGGCGAGCGCACCGAGCGGCTCGGCAGGAGGTCGTCGTACACCTATCAACTGGAGGCGTTCGCCGCCCGGTTGAGAAACGGCGCACCTCTGCCACTGGGCCCGGACGACGCGGTGGCGACGATGACCCTCATCGACGAGTCCTACCGCGCGGCGGGCTTCGCGCCCCGGCCGCGGGTGCCAGTTCTGCGGTAGACGAAGGTCGGGTACGGTTCCCCGACCACCCGCTCCCACACCCGGACGATGTCGATGTCGATGTCGTCCGGGCGTTTCGCACGGGCCTTGGCAAAGGCGATGACACACCGGGCGTGGACCTCGGGGGCGTCGCTGCGGTGGGTGAGGGCGAGCAAGGAACGCAGAGCGGCGACCGCCTCCTCGGGCCGGCCGGCGGCCAACCGGTCCAGCGCCGCTCTGCGGAGCGCGATCGAGAGATTGGAGACCGTGAGCGCCAGGTCGGCGTCCGTACCGGGGCGCCCGGACGGGCCTCGCAGGAAAGACTCCGCCTCCTCGTAGCAGGCCACGGCGGCCGTGTGGTCACCGGTGCGGCCGAGAGCCCGGGCGAGGACCCGCAGCCGACGGGCGATCAGCGGACGGTAGGTCTCGCTGTCGGACTCGACGAGCGGACGGGTGAGCGCCACGGCTTCGCGGGAGTTCGCCACGGCCGACTCCGCGTTCTCGGCGCCCTCAGCACCCTCGGCATCCTGCTGACGGGTACTCAAGTTGCTGAGGAGGTGAGCCAGTTGGTCTTCGTGGTGCGGGGAGCGCCGGGACGCGGTCACGGCGCGTTCCGTGTCCGCCACGGCCGTGCGGTGGTCGCCGCTTCGCGTGTGACTGTGGGCCAGGTCGTCCAGGGCGTCGGCGAGCAGTTGCCCGAAGGCCTCCGGGCGGTCGGCCGCGAGGCGGGTGTACAGGTCGGTCAACTCCGTGAGGGCGCTCAACTCCTCGCCGTGCGGCTCTGGTTCGGTGAGGACGAGGGCCAGGCAGCGCAGCGCCTCGGCGAGCCAGTGTGGGTGTTCCGCCAGTCGACGGGCCTCGGCGACGGCCTCTTCGGCGCTCGTGCGCGCGGCAGTGGGAGAGCCCGTCGCGCTGCGGCAGAACGCCAGGTCAGTGAGGAACCGGACGCGCAACGGCAGCAAGAACTCGGGGTGGAGCTTCGCGATCACCTCGTGCATCGCGTCCCTCGCCTCGGGCTCCAGCGCCAAGGCCTCCTCGTACCGGCCGAGCTCGCGCAGTCCGCCGACCGACTCGACCAGCACCTCCGGACGCAAGCGCAAGAAGCGCGACGACCGCCTCAGCGACATGTCCCACAGGAGCGCGGCGCACTCCAGGTACACGGCGACGGACTCCTCCGTACGACCGAGTGAGGCCAACGCAAACGCCTGCGTGCGCAAAGCGCTCGGCAGACCGCCCAGCCTCCGGTCCCGGCGCCCGGGAGGCGCCATGCCGCGGTACAGCGCCACGCACTCCTGAGCGGGGGCCAGGGCCTCCTCCGCCCGGCCGCCGTGCACGAGCGCCTGCGCCCTCGCATGGACGGCGTACGCGGTCAGTGCCGGCGATCGTCGCGCACCCGGGACGCCCAGTGCCGCGTCCACCGCCGCGCCCACCTCCGTGTACCGCCCGGACAACACCAGGGTCTCGGCGTGCACGGCCAGTGCCCGGCTCAGCGCGTCCCGGTGGCGTTGCTCGGGACGGGTCCTGTCGGCCAACGGCCGGTACAGGGCGACCGCTTCCTCCGCCCAGGCAGATCGGCGGACCGGCGGTGCCGGTCTCACCAGTACCCAGTCGGGGGCGGCACAGCGCAGCAGTGCGACTCCGAGCAGCGGACCGCCCGCACGTGGAGACATGCGTGCCGTCGCGCGCAGCAACGGCAGCAGCATGCGCACCGGCCCCATCCGCGCCCTCCCCTCGCCAGCACTCAACGAGAAAGGACAGCGGAGACCGCACAACGGTTGCACAGGGGCCCCGCGGAGTGGTTACCGATAGAACTCGGGCCGCTCCACCAGTTCCACCTCCACCCGGCCGCCTTCCTCCAGCGCCCGTACGCCCGCCTCGCACACGGCCGCCGCCGCGTAGCCGTCCCAGGCGGTCGGGCCGGTCACCTCGCCGCGGCGGGTGGCGTCGACCCAGGTCTGGAGCTCGCGGTCGTAGGCGTCGGCGAAGCGTTCGACGAAGTCCTGCGCGATGGTGCCGCCCCAGCGGCCGGCCATGTTGGTGACCATGGCGTGGCCGTCGCCGATGCGGGCGGTGCCGCGTTCACAGACGATCTCGGCCTGGACCTGGTAGCCGAAGCCGCAGTTGACGAACATCTCGACGTCGACGATCGCGCCGCCGTCGGTCTCGAAGACGACGAACTGCGGGTCCTGCAGGTCGTCCGGGGCGCTCGCCGAGGGCCGCGGGCGCAGCACCTGGACGGCCGTGATCTCGTGCCCGAGGAGCCAACGGGTCGCGTCGGTCTCGTGGGCCACGGAGTCGCTGATCAGCATGGAGCTGGTGAAGAAGGGCGGGCTGGCCGCGTTGCGGTGCCGGTTGTGCAGCATCAGCGGTCGGCCCAACTGGCCTGTTTCCAGGAGGGACTTGAGCTTCATGTACTCGGCGTCGTAGCGCCGCATGAAGCCGACCTGGACCCGGCGGTGGCCGAGGCGCACCTCGGCCTCCAGGACGCGTAGCGCCGAGGCCGCGTCGGGGGTGAGCGGCTTCTCGCACAGGACCGGGAGGTCGTGCTCGAAGGCCGTCAGCAGGGCCGCCTCGTGGGCGGGGCCCGGTGAGGCGATCAGGACCGCGTCGACGTCGGCCGCCGCCATCGCGGCGGCCGGGTCGGTGTACGCGGCGCAGCCTTCGATCCCGGACGCGATCCGTTTGGCGCGCTCGGCGTCGACGTCCACGACGGCGCTCACCCGGGCGCCGTTGACCACTTCCTCGATCCGGCGGACGTGGTCCGCCCCCATCTTTCCGGTTCCGACCACTGCCACTCCGAGCGTGTCGCGCGGGTTCATGGCCATCGGCCGTCCTTTCGGCTCGTCAGGGTCGTCACGTTGCTCACGTTCGTCAGGCACCGCAGGAGCGGAGGAACTTGCGGGTGCGTTCCGCGATGGGGAGGGGCTTGTCCGGCTCGCACGGGTACATGTCCTGCTCGACGATCGCGAACAGTTCCACGCCGAGGCGCTGCGCCGCGATCAGCACCGGCTCCAACTCCGGTACACCGGACGGCGGTTCGCACATCACTCCGCGCGCCACGGCCGGCCCGAACGGGATCTCGTTCTTGACGACGTCGGCGAGGATCTCCGGGTCGGCCTGCTTGAGGTGCAGATAGCCGATGCGCTCGCCGTAGGCCTCGATCAGCTTGACGCTGTCGCCGCCGCAGTAGGCGTAATGCCCGGTGTCCAGGCAGAGGTTGACCAGTTCGGAGTCGGTCGAGTCGAGGAAGTGCTCGACGTGGTCCTCGGTGTCGAGGTGGGTGTCGGCGTGCGGGTGGACGACGATGTCGAGCCCGTACGCCTCCTTGACCTCGTGCCCGAGGCGTTCCATGCCCTTGGTGAGGTACGCCCACTGCTCGCCGGTCAGCTCCGGCGGCTCCAGGATCTCGGCGGTCTTGTCGTCCCGCCAGAAGGAGGGGATGACGACCAGGTGCCGCGCGCCCATCGCCTGGGTGAGCGCGGCCACTTGGCTCACGTGCTCCCAAGTGGCGTCCCAGACGGAGGGACCGCGGTGCAGACCGGTGAAGACCGTGCCGGCGGAGACCTTCAGGTCGCGCCGCGCGATCTCGTCCGTGAGCCGGGCCGGGTCGGTCGGCAGATAGCCGTACGGTCCCAGCTCGATCCAGGAGTAACCGGCCTGCGCGACCTCGTCCAGGAACCGCTGCCACGGCACCTGTTGGGGGTCGTCGGGGAACCACACGCCCCAGGAGTCGGGGGCGGAGCCCACCCGGATGCGGTCCAGAAAGGGACGCTCGGGCATGTCAGGACGTCCCTTCGGGCGCGGTGGTCGCCGAGGCCTTGAGGTCCTTCTCTTCGGGGAGTTCGTCGACGTCGAGGCCGCGGACCTGGGACAACTCGTGCTTGAGTGCGGCGAGTTCGGTACCGCCGGCCATGTGGTTGGTGAGTTCCTCCAGGGTGATCTCGCTGCGTTCGGCGGAGAGTTCCATGGTGCCCAGGCGCAGCACGCTGAAGTGGTCGCCGACCATGTAGGCGTGGTGCGGGTTGTGCGTGATGAAGATGACCCCGAGGCCCC
>NZ_JAWOAI010000365.1:0-10252 GCF_033194735.1 Streptomyces sp. W16 | reverse complement strand
CGCGGCGTCCGCGGCGATGCTCCCACAGGTCCTGGCCACCATCCAGGCCTCGACCCAGGGCGCGCGTCGCGCCAAGGCGATGGGCCTGTACGGCGCGACGGCCGGCCTCGCCATGGTGGCAGGGCAGATCCTCGGCGGGGTCCTGGTCGCCGCCGACATCGCCGGTACCGGCTGGCGCGCGGTGTTCCTGGTGAACGTGCCGGTCGTCATCGTCGGTCTGGTGCTGGCCGCCAAGGTCGTACCGGAGACGCGTTCCCAGCACCCGGAGCCGGTGGACGTGCCCGGCACGTTCCTGCTGGCCGCGTCCCTGCTGGCGCTGCTGGTGCCGCTGACCGAGGGCCGGGCAGCGGGCTGGCCGCTGTGGACGTGGCTGTCGCTGGCCGCGTTCCCGGGGATCGTGGCCGCGTTCTACGCGGTGGAGCGCAGGGCGGACCGGCAGGGCCGTACGCCGCTGGTGCCGCCGAGTCTGCTGGCGCTGACGTCGCTGCGGCGCGGGTTGATGATCGTCCTGCCGCTGTCGATCGGCTTCAGCGGTTTCATGTTCGTGATCGCGGTGGCGCTGCAGCGCGGCGCGGATCTGGGCCCGGTCGCGGCGGGTCTGGCGCTCGCCCCGATGGCCGTGGCCTTCTTCCTCGTCTCGCTCGCCGGGCCGCGTCTGGTGACCCGGTACGGCACCCGGGTCGTGGCGGCGGGTTCGGTCGTGCAGGGGGTGGGCGTGGGCCTGATCGTGCTGGCCGCGTGGCGTTCCTGGCCGGACCTCGGCTTCGTCGAGCTGCTGCCGGGGATGGCGGTCGCGGGCGTCGGTCAGGCGCTCCAACTGCCCATCATCTTCCGGGTCATCCTGTCCGAGGTGCCCGCGGCCCGGGCCGGTGTGGGTGCCGGCGTGATGGTGACCACCCAGCAGTCGGCGCTGGCCCTCGGCGTGGCCACGCTCGGCACGCTCTTCCTGTCGCTGATACCGGGCATGGGCATGCGGGACGCCCTGGTGACAACGCTGTTGGCGCAGTTGGCGGGTGTGGTGCTGACCGGGCTGCTCAGCCTGCGGCTGCCGCGCACCATCGGATGACATGTTCACAGCTTGGACAACTCGGCGTGAATTGCGCCCCGTTGATGTTGGTCTTGCTGCACACTCCTTGCCGGAGACTCCTGAGCGGAGGCGAGGCACATGTTGCAGATCAACACGAGCAAGGTGAGCCGCTGGGACCAGCACGGGCGGGAACACGTCGTCCGCGTGCAGCGCAAGGGTGCGCAGCGCACGATCAAGTGCGACACCTGCGGCTGGAAGAAGAGCGCGCAGTTCCTGCCCTGGCTGAAGGCGGAGGAGCATCTGGCCGAGGAGCACCAGGCGACGGTGGACCCGTCGGCGGCGTAGGCGCGGGCCGCCGATGAGTTTCGGTGGCCGTTGCGGTCGTATCTCTCGTAGGCACCACGTCTACGTCCACGACCGCGACCGGCACCGGAAGGCCCATCGATGAGCGACCTGCGCGAGACGCTGATCCGACATGTCCAGGACGGGGCGCTCCCCGGCGCCGTGGGTCTGGTGGCCCGGGGCGGTGACGTCGAGGTGGTGGCGGTCGGGTCGGTGGACGCCGGCCGCACCGCGCCGATGGCCCGGGACTCGATCTTCCGTATCGCGTCGATCACCAAGCCGATCACGGCGGCGGCGGTGCTGATGCTGGTGGACGAGGGCCGGATCGGGCTCGACGACCCGGTGGCCGAGTGGCTCCCTGAGCTGGCGAAGCCGGTGGTGGTGCGCACACCCACGAGTCCCGTCGACGACGTCGTGCCGGCCGAGCGCCCGGTCACCGTGGAGGACCTGCTCAGTTTCCGCACCGGGTGGGGTCTCCCCTCCGACTTCGCGCTGCCCGCCGCGCGGGCCCTGTTCGCGATCCAGGACCACAGCCTCCCCTTCGGGGACTGGCCGGACCCGGACACCTGGCTGGGCCTGCTCGCCCAGGTGCCGATGCTGCACCAGCCGGGCGAGGCCTGGCTGTACGGCACCTCGTCCGCCCTCCAGGGCATCCTGGTCGCCCGTGTGGCGGGCCGCGCTCTCCCCGACTTCCTGGCGGAGCGGATCTTCGAGCCGCTGGGCATGCGGGACACCGGGTTCGAGGTGCCGGCGTCGAAACGGCACCGCTTCACCTCGTCCTACGCCCCGGCCCAGGACGGCACCCTGCGCCTGACGGACACCCCGGACGGCGACTTCAGCCGGCTGCCGCGCTTCCCCTCGGGCGGCGGCGGCCTGGTCTCCACGGCCGACGACTGGCTGGCGTTCGCCCGCATGCTGCTGGCCGGCGGGCAGGGACTCCTCACCCCCACCTCGGTGAGCCGCATGACCACGAACCACCTCACCGCCGCCCAGCGCGAGGCCTCGGCCCTCTTCCTGGAGGGCCAGGGCTGGGGCTACGGCGGCCAGGTCGACGTCACCCCGATCGACCCGTGGAACGTCCCCGGCCGCTACGGCTGGGTCGGCGGCACCGGCACCACGGCCCACATCGTCCCGCCGACCGGCACGGTCACGGTCCTGCTGACCCAGGTCGCGATGACGGGCCCGAGCCCGATGAAGGTGATGCGGGACTTCTGGCGGTGCACGGCGGGCGGCTGATCCTCAGCCCCGCAGCCCCCGCAGCAGCAGCTCCACCATCGCCTCGAACTCCGCCTCCACGCCCGGCTTCCGCCACTCCCTCGCGTACGACGGGTCGTGGAAGCGGCCGGTGGCCTGGAAGACCGCGCGGGCGGCCACGGCGGGGTCGGGGACCGTGAAGGCGCCGGTGCCGACGCCCGCCCGGACGATCTCGGTGAGCTGGCCGGTCAGCTCGTCGATGTGCGCGCCGACCGTCTCTCCCGCCTCCTCGGCGAGGACCGAGTACGTGGCGAAGAGTTCCGGATCGCCGCCCGCCTTCTGCCGCTTGGCCTCGAACAGCCCCGCCAGCCAGTCCCGCACCCGCTCCTCCGGGTCGCGGTCCTCCGTCACGAAGCGGGACAGCGTGTGCGAGGTACGGTCCAGCCAGCGCTGGGTGACCGCCTCCCGCAGCGCCGCCTTCGTGCGGAAGTGCCGGTAGACGGTGCCATGGCTGACGCCGAGCGCGCGGGCCACGTCCACCACGGTCGCCTTCGCCGGGCCGTGGCGGCGCAGCACTTCCTCGGTCGCTTCGAGGATGCGCTCGGCGGTCAGGGTCTCGCTCGCTGCCATGGAGAAGACCGTACCCGCAGGCCGGATCAGCGCTCGCTGTCGAGGTGCGCCATCGCGGCGGCCGGGTAGCGCTCGCCGAGCGCCGCGTCCGCCGGCACGGCCGTCTCGATCGCGGTCAGATCGGCCGCGTCCAGTACGACGTCCAGCGCGCCCAGCGACTCCGTCAGCCGCTCCCGGGTGCGCGCGCCGATCAACGGCACGATGTCCTCGCCCCGGGACAGCACCCAGGCGATGGCGATCTGCGCGACGGAGACGCCCTTCTGCTCGGCGATCTTCCGCAGCTGCTCGACCAGGCCGAGGTTGTGCTGGAGGTTCTCGCCCTGGAAGCGCGGCGAGTGCGCCCGGTAGTCGCTCGCGCCGAGCTGCCGGTCGGGTGTGAAGTGCCCGGAGATCAGCCCCCGGGACAGCACGCCGTACGCGGTGACGGAGATGCCCAGTTCACGGGTGGTCGGCAGGATGCGGTCCTCGATGCCCCGGGTGATCAGCGCGTACTCCAGCTGGACGTCCGCGATGGGCGCGACGGCGGCGGCCCGGCGGATCGTGTCGGCGCCGGCCTCGCTGAGGCCGATGTGCCGGACGTAGCCCTGCTCGACCAGTTCGGCGATCGCGCCGACCGTCTCCTCGATCGGTACGCCGGGGTCGACCCGGGCGATCCGGTAGACGTCGATGTGGTCGACGCCGAGGCGCTGGAGGGAGTAGGCGGCGAAGTTCTTGACCGCGGCGGGCCGGCCGTCGTAGCCGTTCCAGGCACCGTCCGGACCGCGCAGGCCTCCGAACTTCACGCTGGTGAGGGCCTGTTCACGAAGGGCGGCGGGGGCGGTGCGCAGGGCCTCGCCGATCAGCATCTCGTTGTGGCCCATGGCGTAGAAGTCGCCGGTGTCGAGGAGCGTCACGCCCGCTTCGAGGGCGGCGTGGATGGTCGCGATGGACTCGCTCCGGTCCGCTTCGCCGTACAACGCGGACATGCCCATGCAGCCGAGGCCGAGGGCGGAGACCTGGGGGCCGGTGGTACCGAGTGAGCGCGTGGGGATCGTCATGCGAACCACCTTGGCATGACAGATGACAGATTTCAATATCTGTCATTCCAACACCCGGCAATGCGCCGCCGGAATGGTACAGACCTCTTGACGAAAGGTCTGGACCACGCGCAATGTCATGCATACGACACCTCACCGCACCCCCACCGGGAGGCCCCGTATGCTCCGCCGCCTGCTCACCGCCGCCCTCACCGCGGCCACCCTCCTCGTCCCTCTCTCGATCGCCACCGCCCCCACCGCGTCCGCCGCCGACACCTGCGCCGTCAAGTCCCGCCCGGCCGGCAAGGTCCTCCAGGGCTACTGGGAGAACTGGGACGGCTCCGCCAACGGCGTCCACCCGCCCTTCGGCTGGACCCCGATCACCAACTCCGCGATCGCCACCCACGGTTACAACGTGATCAACGCGGCCTTCCCGGTCATCCGTTCCGACGGAACGGCCCTGTGGGAGGACGGCATGGACACGGGCGTGAAGGTGGCCACGCCCGCCGAGATGTGCACGGCGAAGGCCTCCGGCCAGACGATCCTGATGTCGATCGGCGGCGCGGCGGCCGGCATCGACCTCAGCTCGTCCACGGTCGCCGACAAGTTCGTCGCGACGATCGTCCCGATCCTGAAGAAGTACAACTTCGACGGCATCGACATAGACATCGAGACGGGATTGGTCGGAAGCGGCACCATCTCCCAACCCTCCACGTCCCAGGCCAACTTGATCCGCATCATCGACGGCATCCTGGCCCAGATGCCGTCCAACTTCGGCCTGACGATGGCCCCGGAGACCGCCTACGTCACCGGCGGCAGCATCACGTACGGCTCGATCTGGGGCGCGTACCTGCCGATCGTCAAGAAGTACGCGGACAACGGCCGCCTGTGGTGGCTCAACATGCAGTACTACAACGGCAGCATGTACGGCTGCTCCGGCGACTCGTACTCCGCCGGCACCGTCGCGGGCTTCACCGCCCAGACCGACTGCCTCAACAAGGGTCTGGTCGTACAGGGCACGACGATCAAGGTCCCGTACGACAAGCAGGTCCCGGGCCTGCCCGCCCAAGCGGGCGCGGGCGGCGGCTACATGACCCCGTCACTGGTCTCCCAGGCCTGGAGGCACTACGGCACGTCCCTCAAGGGCCTGATGACTTGGTCGATCAACTGGGACGGCTCGAAGAACTGGACGTTCGGCGACAACGTCAAGGCGCTGCAAGGGCGTTGAGACTCACCTGGCCGTGAGGGCGAGCTTCGCGCCCAGTGCCACGAACGATCCCGCGAAGCTCCGCCGCAGCCATGTCATCACCCTCGGCCGCGAGGTGACGTGGCTGCGGACGGAGGCGGCGAGGACGCCGTACGCGGCGAAGACGACGAATGTCGCCAGCATGAAGACACCGCTGAGCGCCAACATCCGTACGGCGGAGTGGGGTTCGTCGGGGCTCACGAACTGGGGCAGGAAGGCGAAGAAGAAGATCGTCAGCTTCGGGTTGAGGATGTTGATCAGCACGCCCCTGACGATCACGCGACCGGCGGAAACAGGCGCGCTGTCCTGGTCGACGTCGATCGCCGCCTTGTCCCTCACGGTCGCCCACGCCATGTAGAGGAGATAGGCGACACCGGCGTACTTGAGCACCTGGAAGGCGGCGGCACTGGCGTTCAGCAGCGCGGCCAGCCCGACGACGGTGGCCAGCACGTGCGGCACGATCCCGAGCGTGCAGGCGAAGGCCGCGAGGACGCTCGCGCGGCGCCCCCGGGAGAGACCGGCGGCGAGGGTGTAGACGACGCCGGTGCCGGGGGTGACGACAACGACAAGGGTGGTCAGCAGGAACGCGATGCTCATGCCGACCACCCTCGCGGTGCCGCGGACTCCGTTACAGGTCCAATGCGGCACCGCCATCCAGGGCCACTTGTGCCCTAGGCGCCGATCAGGCGCCCGGCCAGGTAGCCCTCGATCTGGTCGAGAGACACCCGCTCCTGCTTCATGGAGTCGCGCTCGCGGACCGTCACCGCGTTGTCCTCAAGGGTGTCGAAGTCGACCGTCACGCAGTACGGCGTGCCGATCTCGTCCTGGCGGCGGTAGCGGCGGCCGATGGCGCCGGCGTCGTCGAACTCGATATTCCAGTTCTGCCGGAGGGCAGCCGCGAGGCCCTTGGCCTTCGGGGACAGCTCGGGGTTGCGGGACAGCGGAAGCACCGCGACCTTCACCGGCGCGAGACGGTGGTCGAGGCGCAGCACCGTGCGCTTCTCCAACTTGCCCTTGGCGTTGGGCGCTTCGTCCTCGACATACGCGTCGAGCAGGAACGCCAGCATCGCCCGGCCGACACCGGCGGCCGGCTCGATGACGTACGGCGTCCAGCGCTCCTGGGCCTCCTGGTCGAAGAAGACGAGGTCCTGGCCGGAGGCCTTGGAGTGGGCGTTGAGGTCGTAGTCGGTGCGGTTGGCGACGCCCTCCAGCTCGCCCCACTCGTTGCCGCCGAACTGGAAGCGGTACTCGATGTCAGCGGTGCGCTTGGAGTAGTGGGAGAGCTTCTCCTTGGGGTGGTCGTACCACCGCATGTTCTCCTCGCGCAGGCCCAGGCCGGTGTACCAGTTCCAGCGCTCCTGCATCCAGTACTCCTGCCACTTCTCGTCCTCGCCCGGCTTGACGAAGAACTCCATCTCCATCTGCTCGAACTCGCGGGTGCGGAAGATGAAGTTGCCGGGCGTGATCTCGTTGCGGAAGGACTTGCCCATCTGCGCGATGCCGAACGGCGGCTTCTTGCGCGAAGCGATCTGCACCTGGGCGAAGTTGGTGAAGATGCCCTGCGCGGTCTCGGGGCGCAGGTACGCGACGGAGCCGGTGTCCTGCGTCGGGCCCAGGTGGGTGGAGAGCAGGCCGGAGAACTGCTTGGGCTCGGTGAACTGGCCCTTGTTGCCGCAGTTGGGGCAGTTGATGTCGGCGAGGCCGTTCTCGGGGGCGCGGCCGTGCTTGGCCTCGTACGCCTCCTCCAGGTGGTCCGCGCGGAAGCGCCGGTGGCAGGAGGTGCACTCGGTCAGCGGGTCCGAGAAGGTGGCGACATGGCCGGATGCGACCCAGACCTCGGGGGCCAGGATGACGGACGAGTCGAGACCGACCACGTCCTCGCGCGACGTCACCATGTAGCGCCACCACTGGCGCTTCAGGTTCTCCTTGAGCTCGACACCCAGGGGTCCGTAGTCCCAGGCGGCCTTCTGGCCACCGTAGATCTCACTGCTAGGGAAAACGAAGCCACGGCGCTTGCTCAGGCTGACGATGGTGTCGATCTTGTCGGCGGCCACGATGCTCTCTTCATGACGAATGGACGGTAAGGAGGGGCGGCGCGAAGCGCCTCGATGAGGGGTGGTGGTCGGGAGACGGGCGGGCGAATGACTTAGGTTACCGGCGCCTCCCGCCCCCATATCAAATCGGTTCCGCACCCGAACCTTGTTGACAACGGTTTCCATGTCAGTTGAAAATGACTGTCATGAACGTACGACGACGCCACATATCCGGGATCGCGATAGCCGCGGCCACCGCCCTCGGTCTCGGGACCCTCTCCGCCTGCTCCGACAGCGCGGCAGCAGCCAACACGGACAAGTTCGACGTCGTCGCGTCGTTCTACCCACTCCAGTACCTCGCCGAGCAGATCGGCGGGAGTCACGTCCACGTCACCAGCCTCACCAAGCCCGGCCAGGAGCCGCACGACCTGGAGATCAGCGCGCAGCAGATCGTCGCGCTCCAGGAGTCCGACGCGGTGCTCTACCTCAAGAACCTCCAGCCCGCCGTCGACAAGGCGGTCGACCAGTCCGAGATCAAGACCAAGATCGACGCCGCCTCCCTGACCACGGAGGAGAAGCACGGCAACGAGGTCGGCGGCCACGCGGCCACGCACGACACCTCGAAGAACGAGGAGCTGGCCGGCCTCGACCCGCACATCTGGCTCGACCCGGTGCGCTACGCCCAGGTCGCCGCGGGCGTCGGCAAGGCCTTCGAGAAGGCAGACCCGAAGAACGCGGCCGACTACAGGACGCGCACCGCGGCCCTGGTCAAGAAGCTGGACGCGCTCAACACCGAGTTCAGGACCGGCCTCGCCGACACCAAGAACAAGGTGTTCATCACCACGCACGCCGCCTTCGGCTACCTCGCCGAGCGCTACGGCCTCACCGAGGAGGCCATCAACGGCCTCGACCCCGAGTCGGAGCCCAGTGCCGAGCGCGTGAAGGACCTTGAGAAGATGGCCAAGGCCGACGGCGTCACCACCGTGTTCTACGAGACGCTCGTCAGCGACAAGACCGCGAAGACCATCGCCGCCGACGCGCACCTGAAGACCGACGTCCTCGACCCCATCGAGGGCATCACCGCCAAGTCCCGCGGCAAGGACTACTTCTCGGTCCAGCAGGCCAACCTCAAGGCGCTGCGGACCGCGTTGGGAACCAAGTGACCGTTACGGAGGACGTCATGGGCGAGCCCGTCATATCGCTGCGCGGAGTCCGCGCCGAGCTGGGTTCGCGCCCCGTCCTGCGCGGTATCGACCTCACCGTGCACCGCGGTGAGGTCGTCGCGCTGCTCGGTGCCAACGGCTCCGGCAAGTCGACCGCGATCCGCACGATCATCGGCCAAGTCCCGGTCAGCGAGGGCGAGATCGAGCTGTTCGGCACCCCGCGCCGCGCCTTCGGCGACTGGCGGCGCGTGGGTTACGTACCGCAGCGCACCACGGCCGCGGGCGGGGTGCCCGCCACGGTCACCGAGATCGTCGCGTCCGGCCGCCTCTCCCGGACCCGCTTCGGCCTGCTGCGCAAGGCGGACCACGAGGCCGTACGGCACGCCCTGGAGCTGGTCGGCATGGCGGACCGCGCCAAGGACTCGGTCAACGCGCTGTCCGGCGGCCAGCACCAGCGGGTGCTGATCGCCCGCGCGCTCGCCGCCGAACCCGAACTGCTGATCATGGACGAGCCGATGGCGGGCGTGGACCTGGTCAGCCAGGAGGTCCTGGCGGCGACCCTGAGCCGCCAAGTCGCCGAGGGCACAACGGTGTTGCTCGTCCTGCACGAACTCGGCCCGCTGGAGCCCCTGATCGACCGCGCGGTCGTCCTGCGCGACGGCTGCGTCCAGCACGACGGCCCGCCCCCGCACGCCCTGGGCCAGCATGCCCTGCCCGGCCACGACCACGTACACCCGCACTCGGCGGCGGACGCCGAACCGATCCGCACGGAGTTGCTGAGCCGATGGACTTCCTGAACTACGCCTTCATGCAGCGGGCCCTGCTCGCCGCCGTCCTGGTCGGCATCACCGCGCCCGCTGTCGGCATCTACCTCGTCATGCGCCGCCAGGCCCTCATGGGCGACGGCATCGGCCACGTCGCCATGACGGGCGTGGGCCTCGGCTTCCTCCTGAACACCTCCCCGGTCTGGATGGCGACCGCGGTCTCCGTCGTCGGCGCGATCCTCATGGAACTGATCCGCTGGTACGGCAAGACCCGCGGCGACATCGCCCTCGCGATGCTCTTCTACGGCGGTATGGCCGGCGGCGTGATGTTCATCAACCTCGCGCCCACCGGCTCCAACGCGAACCTCACGTCGTACCTCTTCGGATCCCTGTCGACGGTCTCGCAGTCCGACGTGACCGCGATCTGTCTGCTCGCGGCCTTCGTGGTGGTGGTCACGCTGGGGCTGCGCAGGCAGCTGTTCGCGGTGAGCCAGGACGAGGAGTTCGCGCGGGTCACCGGCCTGCCGGTGCGCGCGCTGAACCTGCTGACGGCCATCACGGCGGCGGTCACGGTGACGGTCGCGATGCGCGTGGTCGGCCTGCTGCTGGTCAGCGCGCTGATGGTGGTCCCGGTGGCCGCCGCCCAGCAGCTGAGCCGGAGCTTCGCCGCGACCTTCGCCATCGCGGTGGCGATCGGCGTGAGCGTGACCATCGGCGGCACCGTCACCTCGTACTACCAGAACGTCCCGCCCGGCGCGACGATCGTGCTCCTGACCATCGCCGCGTTCATCGCGCTCACCGCCCTCGCGACCCCGCTCGCCCGCCGCCGGGCCCGGG
>NZ_JAWOAI010000364.1:0-10287 GCF_033194735.1 Streptomyces sp. W16 | reverse complement strand
CACGCGCCAGCGCGGCCAGGGCCGCCGCACCGGTCCCGGTGCCGACGTCGAGGACGTACTTCCCCTCCCGGACCTCCGCCGCGTCGAGCAGCTCGTCCACGGGGTGTGCGCAGAGCCGGGCGAAACTCGCCGCGTAGGCGTCGGCGCGGCCGGCCCACATCCTGCGTTCCGAGGCGTCGAAGGCGTCCATGGGGTCCGCGGGGCCCGCTGAATCGATCATGGTCATGGCCCCACCCTGTCCCACGACGTGCGTCGAGGGCACCCCTCAGGGCACCCTCGTTCACGGCCTGCTGCCCGCGTCGCCGACAGCTGATCAGTCGCGCAGAGTGATCCGCCCCCTGCGGCGCGGGCCGTCGAGTTTCGTGCGGTCCACGGTGGGCTTCGGTGCCGGCTCGGCGGCGATGAGTCTGATCGTGTCGCGGCCGGCCAGGGCCGTGCGCCATTGGGCCACGTGGGGTCTGCTGCCGCGTGGGCCGGCTGCCTGTTCCCACAGTGCCCTGACGGCGTTCCCCCGTCTGTCGTCGAGCACTCCGGGCAGCGGCTGAAGTGGTCCGCCCGGGGCGGCGTAGGCGTCCTGGCTCAGGACGCGCCCCACGACCAGGGCCACTTTGTAGCGGTCGCTGTCCACGGTGACGGCGCCCGGCGCCGCCAGCGGATCGTGCCAGTCCGGGGTGTCCGCCTGTTCCAGGACCGGCGGTCTTCCCACGAGGCGCACCCCGTCGCAGTCCAGGAGGTACGGGGCCACGCCCGGTCGCACGGCCCACAGCACGTTCGCCTGCGACACGTCCCCGACGACCAGCCCCAGCGCGTGCAGCCACCCGAAGAGGCCGACGACGGCCACCACCAGGGCGTACCGCTCGGCCGGGGACGGCTGCGGAACCGCCTGCCAGGCCGCTTTGGGGGCCCGGAGCAGATACGACAGGTCGGTCAGCCGGGCATCACCGCGCGACGTCCGCCACGTCATGGAGTCCGGGGCGCGGTGCATGAGGAAGCCGGTCACCCTGCCGTGGTCCTCGACCCGGCACAGCGGCCACGCCGTCTCCCGGTCGAGGCGCTCCAGGTCGGCGGGGGCGAGCCCCTGGCGCAGTGCCACGAGGGCCGCGAGTTCCCCGCCGTCGACCTTCTGCGGCTCACGGTAGCTCTTGTACAGCAGCCGGTCCGGGCCGGCGACGTCGTACACCTCCCCCTGGCCGCCGTCGCCCACGCGGACCCCGAGGGTGAGCGTGCCGAGCGGGACGTCGGCCCCGTCGTCGGCGCTCACGGCGTGCCCTCCCAGAGGACGACGGCGGTGCGGTCGTCGTCGTACGACTTCACCCGGTACTGCAGCTGCCAGAGGAAGTCCGCCGGACCGGGCGCGGCCCCCGTACCCCATGCGGAACTCAGGAAGTCCCGCATCCCGGCGTCGCCCACGAGCGCCGTGGACAGGCCGTCGGTGCACAGGACCAGTACGTCGCCGGGGAGTACCGGGCCGAGGAGCTGAGTGCGGACGAGGTGACTGAGCGGCAGCGCCGCCGTGCGGGTGTCGATCATCCCGTCGCCGCCCTGCTCCGGATCCGTGAGAGCCAGGTTCCACGTGCCGCCGCGCAGCAGAGCGGTGCCGCCGTCACCGACGGCCAGGAAGCCGCGGGTGCTGATCTGCGGGTCCAGGGGCACGAGCAGGGCACGCAGGGTGGTGGCGTACGCGGCCGGATCGTCACCCCGTTCACGGGCGTTGTGGGCCAGCAGCGTTCCGACGTGCCGCACGGCCTCCTCCACCAGCGCGGCGAACCCGTTCCGGTCGCCCGTGCGCAGCGCTTCGGCGAGGTCCGCGGAGGCCGCGTCCAAGCGCATCGCCACGAGTCGGCAGGCCTCCTGCGAGCCGATGTGCGAACGGGCCGCCGAACCCACGCCGTCCGCCACGGTGAGCAGCAGCAGCTCGTCGGGGCCGGGTGCGCCGCTGCCGGTGCCGGACGCACCGATGCGGGTCACGGCCACGGAGTCCTGGCGCGGCTCGCTCTGGTAGCGGTGCGAGTCACCGCGTACGGAGGTCGCCCGCACCGTCAGGGAGCCGTACGCGGCGCCGTCCACCACCATGTCCGGGATCAGCGCCGCGGTCGGGTCGTGCCGGACCGGCGGGACGCCACGGGGTTCCGGCGGGTACAGCGGCGGTTTGCGGCCGGAGTACGGAGGGACGCCCAGGGTCGGGACTCGTACCGCGGGTTCCAGGGGGGCGGGGGCCGGGGGCTCCTCGGAGCGCGGCGGAACATCCGCGGCCGGCGGCTCCGGCGGCGACGGCTCGGGCTCACTGGTGGCTGGGGCGGGCTCCTGAGGTACGGCGAAGAACTGGCCGACGCTCTGCCACGTCTCGTCCAGCGGATCGGACCGCTGCGGTGCGACGTGGGACGGTCCGGGATTCATGTACGCGGCGCTCCGTTCCTGCCCCGTGGGTTCCTGCCCCATCAGCGCGACCTCACAGCTTGTCGAGGGAGACGGTGGAGAATCCGGGCACGGTGTCGTCCACGGCGAGGGTGAACCCGTTGCCGCCGTCCGCCGCGATGCTCCCGGCCGAGCGGACGATCGACCGCGTGAGACTGGACGCGAACTCGCGGAGCGCCTGGGCCGGTGACACCGAGGAGTCCTGCTGCATGAACGCCCGGAAGTTGGCGACCTGCGCGATCGTGGACTCCTGCGCCTCGCCTATGCCGAAGGCGATGATCTTCGGGCAGAACCGGGACTGGATGAGTTCCTTGTACGCCTGCTCCCAGTCCGGGTCGGTGGGAATGCCGTCGGACAGGAAGAAGACGACCGGGCGGTACACCTCGTGGCCCTCCGCCTTGAGCGCGGCCACATCTCCTTCGATGCAGCGCAGCAGCGTGCGGAACGCCTCGCCGTACGAGGTGAGCCCGCCGGCTGCCAGCGCGGGCACCTCGTCGATGTCGCTGAGGTCGACAAGCGGTTGCAGCACGGTGGCGCTGTCGGAGAAGCCGATGAGGCAGAAGCGCGTCTTGTCGGCGACGGTCGGGTTGGTGCTGATCTCGTGGTGCAGGTCCGGGAGGGCGTTGTTGATGGCGTCGATCGAGTCGCCGACCATCGATCCGGACTCGTCACAGAGCAGGTAGAAGGGCAGGATCTGCAAGGTCTCGTACCTCCGGGCGATGGCCATGTGGCCGTGGATCAGAAGTGGCCGTGGATCACAAGGTGTGACTCAGAAGGTGTGGCTCAGTACGTGTAGAAGTAGATCTCGATGTCGGCGTGGCCCGAGGAGGCTCCGCCCTTCCAGAAGTCGCGTGTGGTGGCGCCGCGGAACATGTCCGGACGTGCCTTCTCCAGCAGGGCGTTGACCTCGTGGGCGTAGGTGCCGCCGACCCCCGGGTCGGTGTCGCGTCCGAAGGTCAGCACGAAGGCGGCCTGCCGCCCCGTGTAGCGCGCGGTCGCCTTGCGCAGCCCCCGCACGATCGCGTCCTTGTCGCCCGCCCGTGCGTCGACGGCCACCTTGACCGGTGTGCGGACGACGGCCCGCGGACCCTTGTCCGAGGGCTTCTCGTCCTTCGCCGAGGCCGAAGGGGAGGGCGAGGCCGAGGGGCCGGAGGCCTTCGCGGCCAGCGGGTCTCCCTGGTCGCCCATGGCCACCAGGGCGAGAACGAGCAGCATGTCCGCGAACAGCCACCCCGCCAGGTGCAGCGGCTGGAACCTGCGGCCCTTCATCGGACCTCCGTCAGGGACGGCGGAGGCACCTCCGGCGCCTCGTCCTGTTCCACCCGCGCCATCCGATCCGCCTGCGCCATCCGGTCTTCCCGCAGTTCGTCGGCGAGCCGCGAGAACTTCTCGGCCGACGCCCGCAGCGCGTCCGTGTGGGCGCTCAGCTCACGCACCGCGTGCTGGGACTCCCGCACCGCGCTCTGGGACTCCTCGACCGCCCGCACCGTGCCCTCCGTGACGTCTCCGAGCCTGCCGAGCAGTTGGACCGACACGTCCGAGACCACCTCTATGCCGGTGGTGTAGGCACGCTGGGACGCGGCCAGCACGGTGACCGACTCCTCGACGCGGTCGCCGGCACCCGCCACGGCGAGCCGCACGTCGCCGCTGGCGTCGCGGACGTCGTCGAGCGCCTTGCGGACCTGCGCGCCGCCATCGCTGACAGCGGCCTCGACACGGCCCACCGCGGCCTCCAGAGGCCGGATGGAGGTGTCCACCCCGGCCAGCCGGAGCTCGGCCGCCTTCACCGCCCCGCCCACGACCGAGGCGGCCGAGGTCAGGTCCTTCTGGACCTTGACGGCCTCGGTGCCCAGCCTGTTGAGGGTCGTGGCGGCTTCGGTGAGCTCGGCGGCGAAACGCTGCGGAGAGCTGCGCCGTCGCTGGTTCAGCACCAGTTGAGCGCGGGTCAGCGCCGGTACGAGCAGCGCCATCAGTTCCTCGCCGGCATGGTCGGCGGCCTCTTCCCTGCGGGTGACGGCGGACCGTCGCAGGCCGTGCACGAGGACCAGGGCGAACAGCACCGTGATGGCCACCGTGGCGCTCATCGCCACATGGCCGAAGGTGAACGCGCCGGTGAGATGCCCGTCGAAGCCGGACTGCCACAGTTGCAGGAACGGCCGGGCTGCGGCCTTCGGGTCTGCTCCGGTCAGCGCTCCGTACGCGCTCGACGCCCGGGTCAGGCCGTACCAGGTGAGCATCAGCGGTACGAAGACGAAGGCGCCCAGCACCGCTTCGGCGTAGGACCAGGCCTTGTGCTCCAGCTCCTGGCCGCTGTTCGCGCGGAGGCTCTCCGGCCGGGCGTAGGCGGCGAGCAGATCGAGTTCGGACCACGGGTCGAGTGCGGAGGCGTCCTGAGCCCGCAGCGCGTCCGAGAGGACGGTCAGTTCTTCCTTCCGGGCCCGGAGCAACGGCCGTTCGGCCAGATCCTTGATGCTTTGTGCGACCGCATGACGGTCCATCAGGGCGCCTGTCGGCATGCCCACCCCCACAACACGACGGACGCGGGGGTGTGTTGACGGCACCCGTGGATCCCCACCCGTATGAAGTGCCCCTGCTCCCCCGCCGGTTCACACGCACCAGACGCGTGACCGAAGGCACAGACAGTACTCCAGATCAGCGCACCGCGTCATAAACTCCCGGCACACGCCGCTCTCCCGAACGGCGTTGCGAGGGGGCGCAGTTGAACCAGGACAATCGTCCACGCGGCACCATCCGGCTGAGGACCACGACCGACCGCGAGCGAGCGCGGCCACAGCCCTCCACGGCCGCGGACCCGGCCCGGATCGCGGACGCGGACACCGTGCTGACCAAGGCGGTACCGCAGGCCCGCATCGCGGGGCGAGGCGTTCTCCAGGTGAACCTCAACTGGCCGGCGGCGGCCGGGGCGGACCTCGACCTCGGCTGCATGGCCTCCTTCGCCGACGGCTCGGGCGGGCCCGTGCAACCCTTGGGCAAGGCCTTCGGCTCACTGTCCCAGTGGCCGTACGTGGAGCTCGACCAGGACGACCGCACCGGCGCCTCGTCCGACGGGGAGACGCTCCGGGTCAACCTGGACCGCCGCGAGCTCTTCCGGCAACTGCTCTTCTACGTCTACGTGTACGAGGGCGCGGTGGACTTCCGGCGCCTGGGTGCCACCGCCACGGTCACCGCTCCGGCCGGCAGCTTCCGCATCGCCCTCGACGACTCCCCCGACGGCGCCACGGGCTGCGCGATAGCCCTGGCCACGCCTGGACCGGGCGGGCTCACGGTCCGCCGCGAGGTTCGCTGGTACACCGGCACGCGGCGCCATTCGGTCCAGCAGTTGATGGACCGCACGTACGGTTTCGGCTTCGAGTGGGTGTGGATGACGAAGGACTGATCCGTCTCCCGCCCCAGAGCGGGAGCACCCCGAAGGGTGCCCCCTGCGCACGTCCGCCTACGGCAGGTTGCGCGCCATCACGATGCGCTGGACCTGGTTGGTGCCCTCGTAGATCTGCGTGATCTTCGCGTCGCGCATCATGCGCTCCACCGGGTAGTCACGCGTGTAGCCGTAGCCGCCCAGCAGCTGGACCGCGTCGACGGTGACCTCCATCGCCACGTCCGAGGCGAAGCACTTGGCCGCCGCGCCCTGGAAGGTGAGGTTCTTGTCGCCCCGCTCCGACGCCGCTGCGGCCTGGTAGGTCAGGGCGCGGGCGGCCTCGATCTTCATGGCCATGTCGGCGAGCATGAACTGGATGCCCTGGAAGTCGGCGATCGGCTTGCCGAACTGCTTGCGCTCCTTGACGTAGCCCTTGGCGTAGTCGAGGGCGCCCTGCGCGATACCGAGGGCCTGCGCCGCGATCGTGATGCGGGTGTGGTCCAGGGTCTTCATCGCGGTGGCGAAGCCGGTGCCCTCCGCGCCGATCATGCGGTCGGCCGGGATGCGCACGTTGTCGAGGTAGACCTCGCGGGTCGGGGAGCCCTTGATGCCCAGCTTCTTTTCCGGGGCGCCGAAGGAGACGCCCTCGTCGGACTTCTCGACGACGAAGGCGCTGATGCCCTTGCTGCGCTTCTCGGGGTCGGTCACCGCCATCACCGTGTAGTACTCGCTGACGCCCGCGTTGGTGATCCAGCGCTTCACGCCGTTGAGGATGTAGTGGTCGCCGTCGCGGACGGCCTTCGTCTTCATGCCGGCCGCGTCCGAGCCCGCGTCCGGCTCGGAGAGGGCGTACGAGAACATCGCGTCGCCCTTGGCGAGCGGCGTCATGTACCTCTTCTTCAGGTCCTCGGAGCCCGAGAGGATCACCGGGAGCGAGCCCAGCTTGTTCACCGCGGGGATGAGGGAGGAGGACGCGCAGACGCGGGCCACCTCCTCGATCACGATCACCGTGGCCAGCGCGTCCGCGCCGGTGCCGCCGTACTCCTCGGGGACGTGAACGGCGTGCAGGTCGTTCGCCACCAGGGCGTCGAGCGCCTCCTGCGGGAAGCGGGACTCCTCGTCCACCGCTGCGGCGTACGGCGCGATCTTCGCCTCGGCCAGTGAGCGGATCGCGTCGCGGAGCATGTCGTGCTCCTCTGACGGGCGGTACAGGTCGAAGTCAGCCGATCCGGCCAAGGTCTCTCACGCTCCAAGGACGCTGTGATGACGGTGCTAATTACCGTTAAGTAACCCAAATTTTAGGGGCCCGCCCACGGGAGTGATACGTGAGCTTGGCGACAGGGGGAAAGTTGCCCGTCAGAGCGTCCGACTATGCTCGGGCGCGCATCCCCCCGTAGACCTTCTGGAGCATCCATGGCCCTCAAGATCACCGTGATCGGCACCGGCTATCTCGGCGCCACACACGCCGCGGCCATGGCCGAGCTGGGCTTCGAGGTGCTGGGTCTGGACGTCGTACCCGAGAAGATCGCGATGCTCCAGCGGGGTGAGGTCCCGATGTACGAACCGGGACTTGAGGAGCTGCTGCGCAAGCACGTCGCGGGGATCGAGGGATCCAGCGGGCGGCTGCGTTTCACCATGGACTGGGCGGAGGTCGCCGCGTTCGGCGACGTCCACTTCGTGTGTGTGAACACCCCGCAGAAGCACGGCGAGTACGCCTGCGACATGTCGTACGTCGACGCCGCCGTCGCCTCGCTCGCACCGCATCTCACCGGCCCCGCACTCGTCGTCGGCAAGTCCACCGTGCCCGTCGGCTCGGCGGACCGGCTGGCCGCCTACCTCGCCGCGCACGCGCCCGCCGGTGCGGACGCCGAGCTCGCCTGGAACCCGGAGTTCCTGCGGGAGGGCTTCGCCGTCGAGGACACGCTGCGGCCGGACCGGATCGTGGTCGGCGTACGGAGCGAGCGGGCCGAGCAACTGCTGCGCGAGGTGTACGCGGTGCCGGTCGGGGCCGGTGCGCCGTTCGTGGTGACCGACTTCCCGACCGCCGAGCTGGTCAAGACGGCCGCGAACTCCTTCCTCGCCACCAAGATCTCCTTCATCAACGCGATGGCCGAGGTCTGCGAGGCCGCCGACGGCGATGTCGTGAAGCTGGCCGAGGCGATCGGGCACGACGAGCGGATCGGGAAGAAGTTCCTGCGGGCCGGAATCGGGTTCGGAGGGGGCTGCCTGCCCAAGGACATCCGGGCCTTCATGGCCCGCGCCGGCGAACTGGGCGCCGACCAGGCCCTCACCTTCCTGCGCGAGATCGACTCCATCAACATGCGGCGCCGCGGCCAGATGGTCGAGATGACGCGCGAGGCGCTCGGCGGCGGCTCCTTCCTGGGCAAGCGGGTCGCCGTGCTCGGCGCGACCTTCAAGCCCGACTCGGACGACGTCCGCGACTCCCCCGCGCTGAACGTCGCCGGTCAGATCCACCTCCAGGGCGGCCAGGTCACGGTGTACGACCCGAAGGGCATGGACAACGCGCTACGGCTGTTCCCGACGCTGGGCTACGCCGACACCGCCGTGGAGGCCGTACGGGGCGCCGATGTCGTGCTGCACCTGACGGAGTGGCGGGAGTTCCGGGAGCTGGACCCGGCGGCGCTCGGCGAGGCCGTACGCGCCCGGGTGGTCCTGGACGGGCGCAACGCGCTCGACCCGCAGCTGTGGCGGAAGGCGGGCTGGACGTTCCGCGCGATGGGCCGTCCCACGGCGTAGGTGTCCGTCCGCAGACAGGCGACGCCGGTCCGGCCGAGGCTCAGTCGGCCGGACCGGCGTCTGGCTGCATTCTGCACCACTGGGCTGTGCTCGGCGCGGGGACCGCTCAAGTCGCCCCGGGCGAGGGCTACTTGGCCCGGTACCGGCGCATCTTCGCACGCGCCCCGCACACCGCCATCGAGCACCAGCGGCCCCGGCCCGCCGGACTGCGGTCGTAGTACGCCCAGTGGCAGGTCGGGGCCTCGCAGGCCTTGAGGCGGGGCCAGGTGCCCGCGACGAGGGACTCGGCGATCGCCGACGCGACCCGGGAGAGCAGGGGTTCCGCGTCGGCGGGGGTGAGCCGGGCGGAACCGTCGTCGGCGTCGAGCGCGATCAACAGCGGGGCGTGCGCGAGGAGTTCACCGAGCGGGGTCACGTGCTGGTGCGCGGGGTGGCCCGCGTGGGCGAGCAGGGTGGCGCGCAGGGACTCACGGAGTTCGCGGGCGGGCGCGACCTGGTGCGCGGTGAGTCCGAAGCGCGCTCGGCCGTCCTCCGTGTCGAGTGCGTCGGCGCCCTCCTCGATGTCCAGCGTGTTCACCAGCGCCTCGATCAGGGCCAGGTCGCCGGGCGCGGGAACTCTCTCACTCATGCTTGCGACGTTACCTCCTATGCGGGAGCATGAGGTAACAGTTACCGGCTGACGCCATATGTAGGTAACCCGAAGGAGTCCGTCATGGCCATCGCCAAGCTGGGTGTCGTCGTCCTCGACTGTCCCGACCCGCGCGCGCTCGCCGCGTTCTACGCCGGGATCCTGGGCGGCACCGTCGAACCGGAGGACGAGGGAGCGTGGGTGGACCTGAAGGTGCCCGGCGGACAGTCGCTGGCGTTCCAGAAGGCACCGGGGCACGTACCGCCGAAGTGGCCCGCGTCCGGCGACTCGCAGCAGTTCCATCTCGACCTGACCGTCGAGGACCTGGACGCGGCCGAGAAGGGCGTACTGGCACTGGGCGCCAGGCCGCTCGACACCGACGACCGCTCACGCACCTGGCGGGTGTACGCCGACCCGGCGGGGCACCCGTTCTGCCTCTGCGCCTGCTGACACCACCGACATCAGGGAGATCACCATGTCCGCCGTCGCACGTTTCCGTTCCACCGTGATCGACTGCCCGGACCCGCTCGCGCTCGCCGCGTTCTACGCCGGGATCCTGGGCGGCACGCCCCACGCCGCCGACGACGAGTGGGTCGTACTCAACATTCCGGACGGGCCGCGGATCGCCTTCCAGCGGGTGACGGAGTACACCCCGCCGGAGTGGCCGCGCGCGGACCGGCCGCAGCAGTTCCACCTCGACTTCGACGCCGGATCGACCTGGGAGGAGATCGACGCGGCGGAAACCGCCGTACTGGCGCTCGGCGCGCGGCTGTTGCAGAAGGTGGACGAGGAGGACTTCCGGGTGTACGCCGATCCGACAGGGCATCCCTTCTGCCTCTGCCGGATCGACCACTGACCGAAGATCTACCCGTCCAGCTCGGCGATCTTCGCCGTCGACGGCTCGCGGCGCTGCTGGGCGGCGCGGGCCGTGAAGTCGGCGCTGCGCAGGACGCGTTGGACGTTGCCCCAGCACAGCAGGGCGAGGTCGGGCTCGGACCAGCCGCGGTGCAGGAGCTCGGCGATGAGGTTCGGGTAGCAGGAGGCGTCGGCGAGGTCCTGCGGGTGGGCGGTGCCGGCGTCGTAGGTGCCGGACAGGGCGACGGACTCGGGG
>NZ_JAWOAI010000363.1:0-10316 GCF_033194735.1 Streptomyces sp. W16 | reverse complement strand
AGTTCGAGCGGTGCGACGCGCGGGCCGGCCAGCGCCACCCAGATCGGCCCGTCCGGGCCGCCGCGCCAGAGGTTGTCGGGCATTCCGGGGAGGTCGTCGGCGAAGGACTCGCTCCGGCCCGCCTTCGGTCCGGTGAGCCAGTAGCGGGTCAGCCGGCGGGAGCCGGTTTCCGCGACGACGAGGAAGGACTCGTCGGCGCTCGGGGCGAGCCCGTTGGCGAACTGGAGTCCGTCCAGGAGGACTTCGGGACTGTCGGCGCCGGGTGCGAGGCGCAACAGCCTTCCCGTGCCGGTGTGTTCGACGATGTCGCCGATCCACCGCTCGATCGGGTAGCGGAGGCTGAAGACGGTGAAGTACACACTGCCGTCCGACAGCGCGACCACGTTGCTGCAGCCCCGCAGCGGCTCCCCCGCCACCGAGTCGGCGAGGACGTGCACGGTTCCGTCCGCCAAGTCGACGCGCAGCAGCCCGCGTTCCGCGTCACAGACCAACAGGGCGTCGTCCGGGAGAAGTTCGAGGCCGAGCGGCCGTCCGCCGGTGTCGGCGAGGGTCTCGACCCGCACCGCCTCGGGGTCGAGCAGGCCGTCGAGGCGCAGGATGCGGCCGTCCTCGACGCCGGTCAGCACCCGGCCGCGGGCGTCGGCCACCACATCCTCGGGACCCACGCCTCCGATCGCGACGTAGCTGCGGGCGAGCAGTGCACTGGGTCGGTCCACGAACACCTCCACGGTTGGGTCCGGCGCGCGTACGCTTGCTGTTCTTCCCGGTCATCGCGGCACCCGGTCTCGTTTGCCGAGCGTATTCCCGGTGACCCGGATCGCGCTGCCGGTCGGCGAGAAGTGAGAAGGGGGCCCCGCATGACGTGGTCGGCCGCCCGCCGCGCGGGAACTCCCCGGTGAACCGCGTCCGCACCGCGTGGCAGCGTCTCGGGCTCGCCGAACTCAACCGGCGCGGGCGGGAGTTGGAGCTGCTGCACCGGGCCATGGGGTTCGCGACGCTCGCGCTGGTCACGCTGGCGCCGCTGCTGATCGTGGTGGCCGCGGCCGATCCGATCGGGCACGGCGGGTTCGCGCTGTGGCTGGTTGACGGCATGGACCTGTCCGGCCGCTCGGCCCGTGCGCTCACCGATGTCTTCACCCCGCCCCGCAAGGTGATCGGCACCACCAGCGCCTGGAGCGTGGCACTGCTCGCGCTGTTCGGGCTGTCCTTCGCGTCGAGTGTGCAGAGCGGCTACGAGCACGTGTGGCGCCCTACCGGCGCGCCCTGGCACCGCATCTGGCGGCAGTTGATCTGGCTGGTCATGCTGATGGGTTATCTGTACGCGCAGGTGCAGACCCGCAACGTCCTCGCGGGCACGCCCCGCATCCTGCTCAGCATGACGGCCGGCCTGCTGTTCTTCTGGTGGGGCCCGCACTTCCTGCTCAGCCGCCAGGTCCACTGGCGGTATCTGCTGCCGGGCGCGCTCGTCACGATGGCGGGCCTGGTCGGCCTGCGCTGGTTCTCATACCTGGTGTTCACCCCGCTCCTGGTCACCAACGCGGTCAGCTACGGCCCGGTCGGCACGGTGTTGGTGGTGGAGTCCTGGCTGGTCGGCGTGGGGTTCGTGCTCTACGGCGGCGCGTTGGTGGGCAGGCTGCTGTGCGAGCGGTTCGGGGACCCGGACGCGTCGTTCCGCACGAAGCCGGAGACACCGGAGGAAGCAGAGGAAACGGAGGTAGCGCAGGAAGTGGAGAAAGCGCAGGAAGCGGACGCCGAGCAGGACACGGTGTGACGCTCGGGCCGGCGGTCCGGCTACCAGCCCTTCTCGAACATCCGGGCCACCTCGGCGATACGGACCTCGTCACGCCGGTAGTAGGTGCGCAGCCGGATCCGCCGGGTGCGCAACAGGCCCAGGGCCGTGAGGAGTTCGAGGTGGGTGTCGGCGACCTGGCGGGACACGCCCAGCTTGACCGCCACCGCCTCCGCGCTGACCCCGGCCTCGGCGAGACACTGATGTGCCGGGAAGTGGGCGGCCGGATCTCTCAGCCACTCCAGGATGTCCAATCGTCGCTGACTCAGCGGAGTCCTCAGCATTTCGTGACCCTCCGTCCTGCGCGCCACTTGCCGCGTCCTCCCACTCTCCCGCAGCACGGTCCACCGCGTCCCCGACTCGGTGCCCCTTGTCCGGGACCGACCGTTCCTGTTCGGCGTGGCCGCCGCCGCTGGGGCGCGCGGCCACGGACGGGACACATGGGACCGCCGGGATCGAACTCCGGCTTCCGGAACGGGTGTTGGCCGAACCACGCCGTCGCAGCCGAACAAGAACGCACGCGCGCCGGGCGGCGGAGGTCCCCCTCCGCCCGCGGCTCACGGCTCTCGCGGGCGGAGGGGAGTCGGCCCAGCCGTCGAGTCGTACGACCCGCACGGCTCCGGCGGAGACCGCGAGACCGCCCGCCGCCCGCTCGCCGGTCAGCAGCTCGGTGCCGTCGGCGCCCAGCGGCACCTTGACGTCGGAGGCGCTGTGGTTGATCGCGAAGAGGAAGCTGCCGAACTCGCCTTCCCGGCGCACGACTTCGACGTCGTACGGCAGGTCGGCGCGCGGGTCGATCCGGGCGTCCTCGGCCGCCCAGCCGAGCAGGGCGTCCAGGCCGTGGGCGTCGAGCCGGGTCGACACGTACCAGGCGGTGCCCTCGCCTAGGCGGTGCCGGGTGACGGCCGGGTGGTCGGCGGTGAGGCCCTCGGCGTACGTCCACACGGTCTCGGCGCCGCGCGGGACCACGAACTCGGTCCATACGTCACCGGTGAGTTCGGAACCGTCGGCTCCGGTGATACGCACCCGCTCACCCGCGAGCAAGGGCGAGAACTCCTCGACCGTCAGGCCGAGTACGTCCCGCAGCGCGCCGGGGTACGCGCCCTCGTGGACGGCGTCGTGCTCGTCGACGATGCCGGAGAAGTAGGAGACGACGAGGGTGCCGCCCTGCTCGACGTACCGCTTCAGGTTGTGACCGGCCGCCTCCGTCATCAGGTACAGGGCGGGTACGACGACAAGGGGATACGCCGACAAGTCGGCTTCCGGGTGGGCGAAGTCGACCGTGAGGTGGCGGTCGTAGAGGGCCTCGTAGAAGGCGTCGGCGCGCTCGCGGGCGTCGTGGTCCTCGCTGGGGCGCCACTCCAGTTTCTGCGCCCACCACGACTGCCAGTCCCATACGACGGCTGCGTCGGCCCGCGTGCGGGTACCGCGGATCTCGCTCAACTCCTCGATGGACGCGCCGAGTTCGACGACCTCGCGCCAGACGCGGGTCTCCGTGCCGCCGTGCGGGAGCATCGCGGAGTGGAACTTCTCGGCGCCGCGCCGGGACTGGCGCCACTGGAAGAACATCGCGCCGTCGGAGCCGCGCGCCACGTGGGAGAGGGCGTTGCGGGCCATCTGGCCGGGGGCCTTGGCGGGGTTGCGGGGCTGCCAGTTGACGCCCGAGGTGGAGTGTTCGAGGAGCAGCCAGGGGGCGCCGCCCGCGACGGAGCGGGTGAGGTCGGCGGCCATCGCGAGGTTGACGTGGGTGCGGCGGCCGTCGGTGATCAGGTAGTGGTCGTTGGTGACGAGGTCGACCTCGCGGCCCCAGGCCCAGTAGTCGACGGACTCGCACTGGCTGAGGGCGGCCATGAAGTTGGTGGTGACCGGTATGCCCGGCGCGAGGCGGTGCAGGATGTCCCGTTCGGCGACGAAGTTCTCGCGCATGGTGGCGTCCGCGAACCGCGTGTAGTCCAGCGCCTGGGCCGGGTTGACGGCGGTCGGGGTGAGGCGGGGTGGGTTGATCTGGCCGAGGTCTCCGTAGCGCTGGCCCCAAAAGGCGGTGCCCCAGGCCTCGTTGACGCCGTCGACGGTCTTGTACGTCGCGGTCAGCCAGCGGCGGAAGTGGGCGGCGCAGGAGTCGCAGTAGCAGGCGGAGACGGGGACGCCGTACTCGTTGAAGACGTGCCACAGCGCGAGGGCGGGGTGGGTGCCGTACCGCTCGGCGAGCTGTGTGGTGATGTTCGCGGCGGCGGCGCGGTAGTCGGCGTTGCTGTGGCAGATCGCGCCGCGTGAGCCGAACTCGTAGCGGGTGCCGTCGGCGGTGACGGGCAGGGCCTCGGGGTGGGCGCGGTAGAACCAGGCGGGCGGCGAGACGGTGGGCGTCCCGAGGTCGACGCGGATGCCGTTCTCGTGCAGCAGGCCGATGATCCGGTCCAGCCAGCCGAAGTCGTACACACCGGGCTCGGGCTCCAGCAGTGCCCAGGAGAAGATCCCGACGCTCACCATGGTGACGCCGGCCTCCCGCATCAGCCGGACGTCCTCCTGCCAGACGCTCTCCGGCCACTGCTCGGGGTTGTAGTCCCCACCGAAGGCGAGGCTGGTGAGGCCCCTGGGGGTGGTCTCCGGCATGGATCTCTCCCGTAGTCGATCATTTGGGAACGTGCACACAGCACGCCCGAGGGCGCCGCCCCAACATAACCGCACGCCCGTGACCGCTGACAAGTGTCCTTGATGTTTCTCTGCTGTGAACGCTCCCATACCGGTGCTTCTGGCTCCGGGCCCGGGAGCCGTAGAGTCTGGACCATGAGCAATACGGGGGGTCGGCGCAGACCACCGACGATCCATGACGTGGCGCGCGAGGCCGGTGTCTCGCGGGGCACGGTGTCGCGTGTCCTCAACGGCGGGCACTATGTGAGCCCGGCCGCGCAGGAGGCCGTCAACGCGGCCATCCGCAGGACGGGTTACGTCGTGAACCGGCACGCCCGCTCGCTGATCACCGGGCGTTCGGACTCGGTCGGTTTCCTGCTGACGGAACCGCAGGAGAAGTTCTTCGAGGACCCGAACTTCAACATCCTGCTGCGCGGCTGCACCCAGGCGCTGGCCGCGCACGACATCCCGCTGCTGCTGATGCTGGCCGGCACCGAGGACGAGCGGCGGCGCATCACGCGGTACATCACCTCCGGGCACGTCGACGGGGTGCTGCTGGTCTCCAGCCACTCCGGGAACCCGGTGGCGGAGGAGCTGAGCGAGGCGGGCGTGCCGCTGGTCGCGTGCGGCAAGCCGATCGGGCTCGGCTCCAAGATCAGTTACGTGGCCGCCGACGACCGGGACGGCGCCCGGGACATGACCCGGCATCTGCTCTCCCTCGGCCGCCGCCGCATCGGCACGGTCACTGGCCCGCTGGACACCCCGGGCGGTGTCGAGCGCCTCGCCGGCTACAAGGAGGTGCTCGCCGAGGCGGGTGTCGAGGTGGACGAGCGTCTCGTCGTCTCCGGCGACTACAGCCGCCTCAGCGGCGAGAAGGGTGCCGAGCGGCTGCTCGCGCAAGTGCCGGACCTGGACGCGGTGTTCGTCGCCTCCGACCTGATGGCGCGGGGCGTGCTCACCACGCTGGAGCGGGCCGGGCGGCGGGTGCCGGAGGACGTGGCGGTCGGCGGCTTCGACGACTCCCCCGCCGCGCTCGCCTCCAGCCCCGAACTCACCACGATGCGGCAGCCGTTCGACCGGATCAGCGCGGAGATGGTGCGGGTGCTGCTGGCGCAGATCGGGGGCGAGGACACGGCGGCGGTGATACTGCCGACGGAGTTGGTGAAGCGGGAGTCGACGTAGGAGGGGGCGAGCCGTCGGCGCGCCCCCTCGTCACGGCCGTCAGGCGGTCGGGTTGACGATCACCTCGGCCGTGTTGTTCGCGCTGTTCGGGTCGAAGACGACGGGCTTGTCGCCGTGGGGGTGGACGATCACGTGGCCGGTCGCGTCGGGGACGACCCGGTCGACGCGCAGCTGGAACGGGAAGCTGACGTCCAGGTCGGGCTTGGCCCACATCCGCAGGGAGCAGGCGTAGTGGCCGATGGTCGGGTCGTCGCCCGACGTCCAGGCGGTCTCACAGCTGTCGGGCACGGACGTGGCGGTGGTGCCCTCCGGGAGATAGAAGTCGATCGCGGCGACCGGGTCACCGGAGCCGACGTTGCCGACCCAGGCCGGGCCGTCGTTGGTGAACCGGAAGGTGGTGGTGACGGTGTCGCCGGCCGCGCCGCTCACCTCGGTGCCGTGTGCGGCGAAGTCGGCGGTGTTGTCGGCGTCGATGCTCCAGGCGCGGCTGTTGTCCGAGCTGTCGAGGTCGGTGATGCCGTCGACGGGCTCGATCTCGTAGTCGAACCGGTCGAAGAGCGCGTGGTCGGTGACGGTGAGGTGCAGGGGCGCGGGCAGTTCCACGGTGGCGCCGGGCGCGATGTCGGTGTCGAAGGTGCAGGTCGCGTGGGTCATGGGCATGTAGGTGCCGCCGACGTCCGGCTCGGTGTAGGTGCACTGCGGGTAGCGGGTGACGACGTCGAGGCCGTACGTCGCGTACATCTGCACGGTGAAGCCGTGGGCGGTCTCGTTGCCGGTGTTGGTGACGGCGAACGGCACGGTGAGGTCGGTGCCGGGCGCGACGCCGGTCATGTCCTGCGGGGCGGCGACACCGAGGTCCGGGCCGGAGCGGACGGTGACGGAGGTCTCCGCGTTGCCCTCCGGAGCGGTGAGGGTGCCGTCGGGTCCGCCGGTGGCCTCGGCGGAGTACTCGATCGCGCCCTGCGCTCCCGCGGCGGCGCCTGCGGCGGCCCGCACCTTCAGCTGCACCTGCGCGGTGTAGTTCGTGGGCACGTCCCCGGTGTCGCACACCGCGACGGTGCCCGCGCTGTTCGGCGTGCAGTTGTCGGGCCAGACCACCTCGGCGACCCCGGTGAGCCCGGAGACGTCGACGGTCAGGTGTCCGTCCGTCACCGTGAAGTTGTCGTTGTCGTGGTACAGACCGAGCGACAGCGCCCGGTACTGCGCGGTGCCGCCGGCCGGGGCGACGGTGACGGACTGGTCGGACGGCGCCTGGATCCACAGTTGGTCGCTCTGCGGCTCGTCGTCGGCGAAGGCGGCCCCGCTCCCGAGACCGGCGAGGACCAACGCCCCCACGGCTCCGGCACAGGCTCCGCGACGCAAGTGACGCCCGACGGAGACAGATCTCATGACATCCCCCATGTTGGTATAGCGGAAAGCCCGGCAAGTAGTCAGTGCCGGGCGGGAGTTGGACGGCCCGCCGATACGAAAGGTTGCAGTGGGAGGCGTGTCTATACCCTTTGGTAGAGACGCCGATCCTCCGTCGCGCCGACGATTCGCCGGCCGGCGGGCGGAATGCTCGTGGCCATGGACATCACTTCGCTCACCGTCGTACTCAGTGTGATCGTGGTCCTCGCCGCCTCGGTCCTCGTCGTGTCCAACGAACCCCCGCTGTGGGTCTACCTGTTGAGCGGTGCGGGCTCGCTGCCCCTGAGCGGTGTCCTGCTCGACGCGCCCGCCGTCACCTCCGCACTCGCGGACGGCTCCGCCGCCACCTGGGCCCTGCGGTTCGCCGTCGCCGCCACCGTCATGGTCGTGCTGAGCTTCTTCTTCGGCGGGGACGGCCGCGCGGCACGGACGAAGACCGTCCGGGTGTCGTCAACTCCCGTGAGGATTCCGCTCGGTGACGGTCCGTCGCCTCTGACCGGCGAGGGCGGTGACGGTGAGCGCGAGGACGCAGGTCAGGCAGAGCCAGGCGAAGGCGTCGCCGATCCGGTCGTAGACCGTGGTGCCGCCGCGGACGGGTACATAGGCCACCATGGTCTGGCGTTCGGTCGTGAAGTAGTCGGTGGAGGCGAGGACATGGCCCTCGTCGTCGTAGGCGGCCGAAACACCCTCCGCGTCCTGGCGGATCAGTGAGTAGCCGCCCTCGATCGCCCGCAGGCTCGCCTTCTCGGTGTGTGCGGCTCCGTACTCCCGCCAGTCGTGGGAGGGGACGAGCATGATGTCGGCGCGGGTCCGCATCATGGCGGGGAAGTCTGCGTCGTAGCAGATGACGTTGGCGATCCGGCCGTACGGGGTGTCGGCGACGGGCACGCGGCCGTCGCCGGGCGTGAACTTCTCGGAGCCGGGGATGGGGTGGGCCTTCTGGTAGGTCCACAGCACCTTTCCGCGCGGGTCGATGAGGATCGCCTCGTCCTTGTCGTGGGCGGGTCCGCTCCTGCTGTAGACGCGGACGCCGATCTCCAGGTAGACGCCTGACCGGCGGGCCCGGTCCTGGGCGGCGGCGACGGCGGACGGCTCGTGGGACTCCTGGGTCTTGACGGCCTCCTCGGGCCAGATCACGATCTTCGCCCCGGCGGCGGCCTCGCGCCGGGTGGCGGCCAGCAGGTCGTTCTCGACCGCGGCCATGGCGGGTTGGACCGTCGCGGCGGGCGCGGTGGCGATGTCCGGGACCCGGGCGAACACCGCCCGCTGGGCGTCGGTCACGCTCCGGCCGGGGCTGATTCCGGCGACGCGGACAGTCGGGGCTGTGGAGGGCGCGAGGGCGAGCCGGGCACCACCGGCGAGCACGACGGTCAGCAGTACGGCCACGTAGACCAGGCCGCTTCGCCAACTGGGCTTCTCCCAGAGGTGGTTGACGGTGGCGGCGAAGTAGGCGATCAGGAATCCGATCCCCCACGGGCCGGTGACGGAGACGACCTGGAGGAGCGGAAGGTCGCCGTACTGGGTGACCGCGAGCGAGCCGTAGGCCGTACCGAACGGCGACACCACGGTGATCAGGAACTCGGTCGCGGCGACGGCGGCCGGGAAGGCGAGGGCCGCCACCCCGGGGCGCAGCCGGCCGGTCAGCAGTCTGTCGGCCAGGAACGGCAGTGTCTGCAGAGCGGCCAGCGCGACGGCTCCCGCGACCACCACCGGGCCGAAGCCGATCGCCGACTCCTGCACCCAGAAGACGGCGGCCACCGTGTGCGCCGCCCAGATCCACAGGGTCCCGGCCCAGGCACGGCTGAGACGTGTGAAGCGCAGCAGGAGCACCAGGGAGATCCAGGCGGCGGCCGGGACGTCCCATCGGCCGCCCACCGCGAACAGCGTCGCCGCGGTGCCGAGCGGCAGCAGCGCCCACCGCGCGGTGGGCCGTGAACTCCCTTTACCGCCGGGCGACTTGGTCACCGTCGTCGTTCCGGGAGAAGGGCGGGTCGGTGGTGGGTTCTGTTCGGTGGGGAGGTTCGTCATGGGGAACGACGCTAGGAGGGCGGCACCCTCTGGCGCCTCCGTCCCCGCGGCGATCTCCGGCGGCACCGCGCAACCATCGATGCGCACCCGGCGGAGGATCCCGCCGTGCTCCCGCTGCCCTAGCCTGATGAACTGAAATGGTCATGGAGAAAAGGGCCCTGCCACGGGCCGCACAGCTCTGGTTCGCAGCCCGGCCGCGTCCGACGGACGTCGCGCTCGGCGGCGGTCTGACGTTGTTCGACATGGCCACGGTGCTCGGCCGCAGTCCGACGCCGGGCGGCTGGGCCGTGGCCCTGTGGGGAGCGCAGACCGTCCCGCTGCTGTGGCGGCGGACGCGACCTCGTACCGTCCTGGCCGCGATGACCGTCCTCTACGTCGCCTTCCAGGTGCTCGGCCCGATCCCTCAGAAGATCCCCGGCCCGTTCCTGCTGATGATCGGTGTGTACGCCCTCGCGCGGTACGAACCGGTCGCGGTCAGTGTGCCCGGGACTTTGGTGTGCCTGGCCTCGGCCATGACCGCCGACGCGCTCAGCGGGCACTGGCAGACACCGCTCCTCGGTTCGCTTGAGCCGATCAGCGCCACGACCTTCGTCTTCTTCTTCGCCCTCGCCTGGATCCTGGGACACGGCGGACGCAGGATCGCCGTCGACGCCGACCGGCTGCGCGAGCTCAACCGGCGGCTCAGGGCCGAGCAGGAGCTCAACGCCCGGCAGGCGGCGATCGCCGAGCGGGCCCGTATCGCCCGCGACCTGCACGACGTCGTCGCCCACCACGTCAGCGCCATCGCCGTACAGGCACGCGCCGCGCAGGACGTCATGGACGACGATCCGCCCCTCGCGGCCCATGGGGTGGAGCTGATCGCCCTGACCGCCGACACCGCGCTCGTCGAGATGCGGCGCCTGCTCGGGCTGCTGTCGTTCCGGGAGCGGGAACTCGCGCCCGAACCGTCCCTGGACCACCTCGGCACACTCATCGACGCCGCCAGGTCGGCGGGGTGCCGGGTGACGTACGCGTCGGAGATCCTGCCGGGGACGGCGCCGTCCGCCGGGATGCGGGTCTCGGCGTACCGGATCGTCCAGGAGGCGCTGACGAACGTGGTCAAGCACGCGGGGCCCGTCGAGGTGCAGGTCACCGTGCGGGGCGACGACACCGGCCTTGTCATCGAGGTGCGCAACGACCCGGCCGCTGCGGGCCATCGGTCCGTGACCGGCTCGGGCCGGGGGCTCATCGGCATGCGGGAACGCGTGGC
Source organism: Streptomyces sp. W16 (assembly GCF_033194735.1). Taxonomy (NCBI): domain Bacteria; kingdom Bacillati; phylum Actinomycetota; class Actinomycetes; order Kitasatosporales; family Streptomycetaceae; genus Streptomyces; species Streptomyces sp. W16. The sequence goes on along the minus strand of NZ_JAWOAI010000363.1, from coordinate 33 downwards.
GGCCTTCGACGGTGAGCTGGCGGCGGGGCCGCG
>NZ_JAWOAI010000362.1:0-10328 GCF_033194735.1 Streptomyces sp. W16 | reverse complement strand
CAGCTGGCTGCGGGTCGCGGTGGCCAATCTCGACGGCGAGGTGGTGGCCCGGGCGGACGTCCGCAACCGGGCCCGCAGTTCGGGCGCCATGGCCGAGCTGGTGGTCGCCACCGCCCACCAGGTCGTGGCGAACTCCGAGGTCGCACCGGCCGCGGTGGTGCACGCCGTGGTGGGCACGCCGGGTGTGTACGACGAGCAGCGGCGGCGGGTGCGGTACGCGATGCATCTGCCGGGGTGGGGCCGGGCCGGGCTGTTCGACCGGATGCGCGAGGACCTGGGCATCCCGCTGGAGGTCCACAACGACGCCAATCTCGCGGCGCTCGGCGAGTACACGTACGGCGTCGGCGCGGGCAGCCGGCTGTTCGCGTACATCATGATCGGCACCGGTCTCGGCATGGGCGTGGTCAGCGAGGGGCGGCTGTTCACGGGGGCGCACGGCGGCGCCGGGGAGATCGGGTTCCTGCCGTGGCCCGGGCAGCAGAAGCCGGACACGCTGGAGGACGCCGTGTCCGGGGTGGCCGTCGTCGAGGCGGCCCGCGTGTTCGGCATGAGCGGGCAGCAGCTCACCGCGAAGGCCGTGTTCGACGCGGCCCGGCAGGGAAATCCCGCCGCGGTCAAGGCGGTTGAGCTGGAGGGCGAGCGGATCGCGCACACGGTGGCCGCCGCCGCGGCCGTCCTCGATCCGGACCTCGTCGTCCTGGGCGGCGGGGTCGGGCACAGCGTGGATCTGCTGCTGCGTCCGGTGCGGGAGAACCTGCGCGCCCTCACCCCGCTGCGGCCCAAGATCGTGCCGAGCGCGCTGGGCGAGGACGCGGTGCTGCTGGGCGCAGTGGCCACCGCCCTGGGCACGGCACGGGACCTCGTCTTCGAGCGTTACTCGGCGTCCTGAACAACTCACCCACGGGCAACGGTGATTGACACGACCCCTCCTCCGCCCTACCTTCTGACGCAGTTAGTAAAGTTTCCTAACTTGACGAGGCTGGAGACCGACGTGTTCCACCGCCCCGCCGTCCACCCCCTCCTCAGGGGCCGTCTCACCACGGCCGCGATCGCCCTCGGTCTGCTGGGCACCCTCACCACCAGTGCCTGGGCGGGAGCCCGGGAGCCGTCCCCGCAGCAGCGCGCGCAGGCCCCGGTGACCGCCGTACGCTCGACGGCAGGTACCGCCACGCCACTGTCCGGCTACGCGATCCAGTCGTCCGCCAAGGTCACCGACTCCCCCGCGGCCGTCTCCTCCCCCGGCTATCGGGCGACCGGCTGGTACCCGGCCGGCGCGCGTTCGACGGTCCTCGCGGCCCTGATCGCCGACGGCGTGTACGCCGATCCCTTCTACTCGACCAACCAGCAGAAGATCCCGAAGGCCGACTTCCAGGTGCCGTGGTGGTACCGCAGCGACTTCACGGTCGCCGACGCCACCAAGCGCACCTACCTCGACTTCAGCGGGGTGATCTCGGCGGCCGACGTCTATGTCAACGGCAAGCGGGTCGCCAAGGCCGCCGACGTCAACGGTGCCTACACACAGCACGAGTTGGACGTCACCTCGCTCGTCCGCTCCGGCACGAACACGGTCGCCTTCCGCATCCGGCCGAACGACCCGGACAAGAACCTCACCATGGGCTGGATCGACTGGCTCCAGCCGCCGCCCGACGAGAACATGGGCATCGTGCGTGACGTCCTCGTCCGGCGCGGCGGCCCGGTCGCACTGCGCGACGCACATGTGGTGACCAAACTGGCCGTGCCGTCGCTCGCCACGGCCGACCTGACGGTGAAGGCGCGGGTCCGCAACGACTCGGGCGCGCCCGTCACGGCGCAGGTCAGCGGCAGCATCGACAGCCGGACCTTCGCCACGACCGTCTCTCTCGCCGCACACCGGACGAAGACCGTCACCTTCGCCGTCCACCTGAACTCCCCGAAGGTGTGGTGGCCGGCCGGCATGGGCGGCCAGCCGCTCTACGGCCTCGACCTCACCGCCTCCGTGAACGGCGTCCCCTCCGACACCGCGCACCAGACCTTCGGCATCCGCGACGTCCGGGCCCCGCTGAACTCCGCCGGCGACCGCCAGTACCGGATCAACGGCCGCAAGTTGCTGATCAAGGGCGGCGGTTGGTCACCGGACGAGTTCCTCCGGTGGGACAGGACATACGTCGAGGACCGCCTGAAGTACGCCCTCGACCTGGGCCTGAACACCATCCGCCTGGAAGGTCACATCGAGCCGGACGAGTTCTTCGACCTGGCCGACCGTTACGGCATCCTGACCCTCCCGGGCTGGGAGTGCTGCGACAAGTGGGAGGGCCAGGTCAACGGCGAGGAGCGGGGCGACCCGTGGACCGCCGCCGACTACCCGGTCGCCAAGGCGTCGATGGCCGCGGAGGCCGCCCGGCTGCGCGACCACCCGAGCGTGATCTCCTTCCTCATCGGCAGCGACTTCGCCCCCGACGCGACGATCGAGAAGACCTACCTCGACGCACTGAAGGCAGCCGACTGGAAGACCCCCGTGGTCGCCGCCGCATCCGACAACTCCTCGCCGATCAGCGGCAGTTCGGGCATGAAGATGACCGGCCCGTACGACTGGATCCCCCCGAACTACTGGTACGCCAAACGCGAGGGCGGCGCCACCGGCTTCAACTCCGAGACCAGCGCGGGCCCCGACATCCCCACCCTCGACACCCTGCGCCGCATGATGACCCCGGCCGAACTGGCCACCCTCTGGAAGAACCCGAACGCCAAGCAGTACCACCGCTCCCCGTCACCGGTCTTCAACACCCTCAAGCTCTACGACAACGCCCTCACCGGCCGCTACGGCCCACCGACGAGCCTCACCGACTACGTGCGCAAGGCCCAGCTCGCCCAGTACGAGAACGTACGCGCCCAGTACGAGAACGTACGCGCCCAGTTCGAGGCGTACGAGCGCAACGCCACCGACGCCACGAAGCCGGCGACCGGAGTCGTCTACTGGATGTTCAACAGCGGATGGACCTCCCTGCACTGGCAGTTGATGGACCGTTACCTCGACCAGGGCGGCGCCTACTTCGGCGCGAAGAAGGCGAACGAACCGCTGCACATCCAGTACTCCTACGACGACCGCTCGGTCGTCGTCGTCAACAACCGGAACGCGTCCGCACGCCAACTCACCGCACGGGCAACGCTGTTCGACACCGACGGCACGCAGAAGTACGACAGGAAGGCGGTCGGGGTGAAGGTCTCCGGCGGCGGTGCGCACAGCACCGCGCTCACCCTGCCCTCGTCGGTGGCCGGGCTGTCGTCGACGTACCTGGTGCGGCTGACGCTGACCGACGCGTCCGGCAAGGAGGTGAGCCGGAACGTGTACTGGCTCTCCGGCAAGCCCGACACGCTCGACTGGGCGCACACCGACTGGTACTACACGCCGACGACGAGCTACGCCGACCTCAAGGGCCTCAACTCGATGGCGCAGGTGCCGGTTTCGGCGACCGCGTCGACCGCGGTGGGTACGGACGGCACCTCGACCACTACGGTCACCGTGCGCAACTCCGGGAAGGGGAGGACTCCTTCACTCCTCACCGACGTCCATCTCGTGGATTCGGTGGGCCGGCCGGTGCTGCCGGTGCGGTGGTCCGACAACGAAGTGAGCCTGTGGCCCGGGGAGTCGAAGACGCTGACGGTGACCTACCGGACGTCCGATCTGCACGGTTCGGCGCCCCGGGTGCGGGTCTCCGGCTGGAACACGCCGGAGCGGACGGTCCCGGCGGCGTGAACACCTGAAACGGTGGGGCCCGGCCGCCGCCGGGCCCCACCGGTCGTCATCAGCTCACGTTGAGCGCGGTGTCGTCGATGACGAAGGACGTCTGGAGGGTGGACCCCTCGACGCCGCTGAAATTGATGGTGGCGGTGGTGCCGGCCAGAGAGGAGACGTCGAAGGACTTCAGGACGTATCCGGAGGCCGCGTTCAGGTTGGAGTACGTGGCCAGGGTGGTGGATCCGGCGGTGACCGTCAGCTTGTCGTAGGCGGTGCTGGTGGTGGTCTCCGCGGTGTCGATGTGCAGATAGAAGCTGAGGGTGGCGGAGCAGCCGGACGGGATGGTCACCGACTGGGACAGCGTGTCGGTGTGGGCCGATCCGTAACCGTCGAGCCAGGCCTTGTAGGAGCCGGTGCGGGCGGCCTCACTGCTGGAGCTGGTGATGACGCCGCTGGTGGCGGTCCAGGTGGTGTTGCCGGACTCGAAGCCCGGGTTGCCGAGCAGCTGGGCGGCGGTGCAGGTGCCGTCGCCGCCCCCTCCACCACCGCTGCTGCCGTCGCCGGCCAGCCACGCGGTGGCGTTCAGGGCGAGGGCCGCGTTGGTGGCGCCGGTGTCGTTCCAGCCGTCGTAGAGCGTGTTGCCGGACTGGCCGGTGCCGTCGTCGATGGGGGAACTGTCGCCCCAGAAGGCGACGCGACCGCTGCCGAAGGTGCTGGTGGCGAAGAACGCGCCGGTGTTGCCGGAGTAACCGCTGCGGTACACAAGGCCCTTGACGTTCGCGTTGTCCGCCGGCTTGAGCGTGGCCGTCGTGCCGTCGGCGATCAGGCTCTTGGTGACCGTGCCGAAGGCGCCGTTCAGGACCGTGTTGGTGCTGTCGCTGATCGCGGCGGGGTAGCCGGAGCTGATGTCGAGGGTGTCGATGGAGAAGCCGAACGGGTCGGTCGAGTCGACGCTGTTGTTCGTCATCAAGTCGTTGAGGATCTCGACCGCGTCCTCGCCGTCGCTGTTGCGGTCGGCGCCGGTGTGGTCGGAGATCATGAACAGACCGCCGCCGTTCTGGACGAACGTCATGATCGCGGTCTTCTCGGCGGTCGTGAACAGCGTGTTGGGCTCGGGGAGGACCAGCGTGTCGAAGTTCGACAGGTCGGTCGTCGAGGAACCGCCGTAGGTGAGGGCGCTGGTGGCGGTCTTCAGGCTGTAACTGCCGGTCTTCTGCAGGGCGACGCCCCACGACGAGAGCGCCCCGGTCCAGTCCGTCTCCGAGGACGGCGAGGAGTCCTGGGACAGCGGGTCGGGCTTGCTGGTGGAGATGATCCAGTCCGCGTTGCCCGCCTCCTCGGCGTGGCCGTCGTCGAACAGGACGCGGTGCGTGGTGGCCGCGTGCGCGGGCGTGGCCGTGGTGGTGACCTGGAGGGCGGCCCCCGTGACGAAAAGTCCCAGGCCGGCGAGGGCGGTGGTGAGTCTGCGGCGGGATCTTCTGGATCCAAGCATCCGACGAACCTCCATGAGGGGATGGGGAAGGGTGCGGTGCGGGCGCCTGATCTGCGCGCGTAGAACGGTAGTGGGGGAGTTCTACACGCGTTGAACGATTGAAAGGTACATGGCATGAAGGGGTCGTGAACAGAAAGTCGCGGCAATAACAGCCAACAGAACTCGGCGGAGTGGGTCAGCTCGCAGCGGGCACAAGGTGAGAGCGAGGACATCGACAAAGAGGGGCGGAGATGGAGATCTCGGGCATCATCAGTGCCATCATCATCGGCATCATCATTGGCGTGCTGGGACGGCTCGTCGTCCCGGGGCGTCAGCACATCGGCGTTCTGCTGACGATCGTGGTCGGCATCGTGGCCGCGCTGCTCGGCGCGGCGATCGCTTCGGGCCTGGGAGTCGCCGACACGAAGGGCATCGACTGGATCGAGTGGCTCATCCAGATCGGGCTGGCGGCCGTCGGCATCGCCGCACTGGACCGGACAAGGGTGCGCCGCTGAGCGGGGGACGGGAATTGCGTTGCGGGTGAGACCGGTCGGCGGCAAGCTACTGCGAGCCCGCCGCCCGGTCCCGCGCTTCGCTCATCCCTCCCGGAGAACCCTTGTCACCACGCGTCATTCCGCTCGTCGATCCGGAGCCCGGCCCGTCGGCCCGTCGCCTTGTCTGGCTCGCCCAGGACGGTGACGGCGTACCCGTCGGGTCGGCTTCGCTGCGTCTGTTCCTCAAAGAGGGGCAGGCGCATCTCGGTGAACTGGAGATCTCGGTCCATGCCGCCGAGCGGCGACAGGGCGTCGGCACCGGCCTGTTGGAGGCCGCGACAGCCGCCGCCCGCGCGGAGGGCCGACGCTCGATCGTCACCCAGGCCCAACAGGGTTCGCCCGCCGACGAGTTCCTGCCGGCCCGCGGCTTCCGTCCGGTCCTGACCCTGACGTACGCCCGGCTGTCACTGGCCGACGCGGATCTCACGGCGATCGGCGCACATGCCCAACGCCCGCACCCCGGCTATGAGTTGACGGAATGGAACGGCACGGTGCCGGCCGAACTCGCCCGCTTCTACGCCGAGTCGCGCAGCGCGATGGACGACATGCCGATGCAGGACACCGACTACGGCACCGTCGCATGGGATGTGGAGCGACTGGTCGCGGCTGCCGAAGCGGTCGCGCGACGCGGGGAGTCGCTGCACACCGTCGCCGCCGTGGACACGACCGACGGGCGCGTCGTCGGTTTCTCCGAACTGGTCGTGCCGGGCGACGGGCTCGGCGACGCGCAGCACTACGGTACGGCCGTACTGCCCGCCCATCGTGGCCGCGGTCTGGCCCGCTGGATGAAGGCCGCCTCGATCCACCGGGCGCGCCAACTCCACCCGCTGCTGGCCGGGTTGCTCACGGACACGGCGGACGGCAACGCGCCGATGCGGGCGGTGAACGACGCCCTCGGCTATGTGCCGACGCATCGGGCGGTGGAGTACCAGCTCGATCTGTAGGCGTTCCCGTACCGCTGAGCTGCGGTTCTACGGCTCGTACAGGTACGGCGTGGTCGTGGTGAGCGGGGCGAGGCCGAGGCGTTCGAGGATCGGGCGGCTCTGGTCGGAGGCGTCGACCTGGACGTAGCGGTAGCCGCGGTCGGCTGCGATGCGGGTGCGGTGGGCGACCAGGGCGCGGTAGATGCCGCGGCCCCGCCAGCTCTCCACCGTGCCGCCGCCCCAGAGGCCGGCGAACTGGGTGCCGGGGACGAGTTCCATCCGTGCCGCGCTCACCGGTTCGTCTCCGGCGAGGGCGACGACGGCGACGACCGTGTCCGAGTCCGCGGCGAGTTGGGCGAGCAGGCTCGCGCGCAGCCGGGTGCTGTCGGTGCCGAAGGCCTTCTCGTGGACGTCCGCCACGAGGTCGACGCCCGCGCGGTCGGTGGCGGGCAACAGGCGGATGCCGTCCGGCAGTTCGGCGTCGAGGGCGAGTGCGGCGATCTCGCCGATCATCAGGGTCTCCTGCGGTTCGGGGGTGAACCCGGCCGCCGTCAGCCGCCGTCCGAGATCCGTCGGCAGGTCGTGGCCGTAGAGCTTCCACTCGAAGTCGCGGCCGAGTCCGGTGAAGTAGGCGATCTGTTCGGCGATCGCCGCGTCGGCGTCGGTCTCGTCCAGGTCCGTCCACAGGATGCCGTTCCAGCCGTCGGCGTCGGCGACGTGGCGCACCACTCCCCCGGTCCGCTCCACACGGGCACCGGGCCCGTCCGGTCGGGCGCCTTCGCGCAGGTCGCGGTCGTGGAGGGCGAGCACAGCGGCATGATCCATGCGCCCACTTGAACATCCGACGGCGGAACCGGCAACGGGATTAAGCGCCCGGGGCGTGCCGCCGCTGCCGGGAACCCCTCTCCTCCCGGGGGCCGAAGGCATGTCGGACGGTCCGGCGCCCCGGGTTCATCACCTGTTTCCTACGTCGCTGTCCCTCAACCCACGTCGAAGTAGTGGCCCGCTTCGAGGTCTGCCATCAACCCCGCCTCCACCGGCTGCCACCCCGTCTGCTTCTGCGTCAGCGTGCTGGACGCCGGGCAGTCCAGCGAGGCGATGAGGCCCAGGAAACCGAAGTGCCCGACGGCTTCCTCGGGCGTCACGCTGCCCGTCGGGACGTCGAGACGGGTGGCGATGGCCTCCGCGATCTCCCGGAGCGGCAGCCCCTCGTCGCCGACCGCGTGGTACTGCGCGCCCGCCGGGGCCGACTCCAGGGCCCATCGGTACAGCCGGGCCGCGTCGAGGCGATGCACGGCGGGCCACCGGTTGGTGCCGTCGCCGACGTACGCCGACAGGCCCTTCTGGCGGGCGACGGCGATCAGCCCCGCGACGAATCCCTTGTCGCCCGTGCCGTGCACGGACCGGGGCAGCCGGACGACCGAGGACCGTACCCCGCGCTCCGCGAGCGCGACCGCCGCGATCTCGGACGGCTGTCGTATCGCCGAGAAGGACTCCGGGTCGACCCTGTCCTCCTCCGTCGCCACCCGCCCCTGGTCGAGCCCGGGGGTGCCCGAGGTGACCACGAAGGGCTTGTCGGTGCCCGCGAGGGCCTCGCCGATCGCCTCGATCGCGCGCAGGTCGGTGGCGCAGTTGGCGGCGAAGGCGGAGAAGTCGTGGATGAACGCCAGATGGCAGACCCCGTCCGCCGCCGCGGCACCGCGGCGCAGGCTGTCCAGGTCGTCGAGCGAACCCCGGTGCACGGCGGCGCCCACGGCCGTCAGCGCCTCGGCGGACGCGTCCGAGCGGGCCAGACCGGTGACCGTGTGCCCTGCGTCGAGCAGTTCACGGACCACGGCGGAGCCGATGAATCCGGTCGCGCCGGTGACGAATACACGCATGCTGCGTTCCTTCGATGGGTGGGTGTCGATCTGGGTTGTGCTGTGCTGTGTCGCGCTGTGTTGTGCTTCCATCGTGGTCAGGGCATCGGTTCCGGGTCCAAAGCCTGTTTCGCATGAGGCAATGCGAATCAGGCATCACGGCTGTTCAGCAGCCCTTTCGGCAAGATGTCCAGCGCGTCGGGCAGTACGCTCGGGGCATGACGGACCTGCCTCCCGCGCCCGATCTCGAACTGCGTCTCGTGCGGTACTTCATCGCCGTCGCCGAGCAGCGTCACTTCGGCCGCGCCGCCGAGGCCCTGCACATCACCCAACCGTCGCTGAGCCGTCAAGTCCGGCGCCTGGAGGAGCAGTTGGGTGCCCGACTGCTGGACCGCACCCCGCAGGGCACTCGGCTCACGGAGGCCGGGGAGGTCTTTCTGCCGCGCGCCAAGGGGCTGTTGCGCGCCACCGCCCAGGCCGCCGCCGAGACCCGCGCCGCCGCGGAACCCAGCCGTCTCACCGTCGGGTACATGGCGAACCTGTTCGTGACCCCGGCGGTGCGTGAGGTCCGGCGCCGGCATCCGGACGCCGATGTGCACGTCGTACATCTGGCCTACGACGACGTGCGCGCGGCCCTGTTCGAGCGGCGGGTGGACGTGGTGGTGGCCCGACTGCCGTTCTCCACGGACGAGTTGGACGTCACGGTCCTCTACGACGAGCCGCGCGTCCTGCTCGTACCGCTCGACCACCGCCTGGCCGGCAAGGAGTCCGTGACCGTGGACGACATCGCCGACGAGCCCGTTCCGCAGCTTCCCGGTGCGGACCCGGCGTGGGCCGCCTTCTGGCGTATCGATCCCCGGCCCGACGGCCGGCCGGCGCCCGGTGGTCCGGTCGTCCGGGCCCTGGAGGACAAGTTCGAGTTCGTCGCCGACGGACGAGCCGTGGCCATCGCGGCCGGCATCCGTCCCGGGCAGACGATCCGCCCCGACATCGTCGCGATCCCCCTGCACGGCGTCGAGCCGAGTCACGTCGCCCTCGCGACCCGGGCCGGCGAGCACAACCGGCTGCTGTCCGCGTTCCGGAAGGCGGCCCACGCGCTCCTCAGGGCTCCGGCCAATTCTGATGAACACCCCGACGGCGCCCACTAGTTGAGGTGCCCTACGCTGCCCCGCATGACCTCCGACAACATCGCACTGCGACCGGTGGACGAAGGCGGCCTGGCCGTCATGGAGCGTTCCCTCAGCGACCCGGTGGTCGCGTCGGCGTTCCAGTGGTATGGCTGGAGCGACGTCCGGCGCTGGCGACGGCAGTGGTCGGAGGATCGTCTGCTCGGCGGTGACCGGTCCTGTCTGATGGTGGTCCGGGGTGAGGAGCAGGTGGGGTTCGTCGCCTGGCGGAAGGTCACCCCGACGCCGACCTGCCACTACTGGAACATGGGCATCACCCTGCTGCCCGAGGCGCGCGGACAGGGCATCGGGACCGAGGCACAACGGCAGTTGGTGCGCTATCTGTTCGCGCACACCCTGGTGACGCGCGTCGAGGCGGACACGGAGTCGGAGAACATCGCCGAGCAACGCGCCCTGGAAAAGGCCGGGTTCACCCGGGAGGGCGTCCTGCGCAGCGTCGCGTACCGGGACGGGCAGTGGCGGGACGTGGTGCGGTACAGCATCCTGCGCGGCGAACTGCCCTGAACCATCGGGGCGGTTCGAATGACGGAGGCCCCACCGGTCGCCTGCCCGGTGGGGCCTTCCGTCCTGGCGCGGGTGCTCGGGTCAGCGGCCCGCACCGGGGCGGAAACGCCGGTAC
>NZ_JAWOAI010000361.1:0-10331 GCF_033194735.1 Streptomyces sp. W16 | reverse complement strand
GTGCCTGCGGGGCGCCGGCGGCGGGCGGGTCCTGGGAGACGGAGATCAGGTGGCGGCCGTCGACCCAGGCGGACCAGCCGTTGGAGCACAGGGTGTGGGCCCAGTCGCCACGCCGCTCCAGGAGTTGCACGGGGAGCAGCGCGTCGAGCGGCACGGTGGGGCGGGCGGGGTCCGGGGCCTCCCAGGCGGGCATCCCGTGCTCGGGGACGACGTGCGTGGGCCGGAAGCCGGGGGTGGTCGTCATCGTGGCGCCCTATTTCCGCATCACGGCGGGTTCGTGCCGGCGCAGCAGCCGGGACACCAGGAAGCCGAAGAGCAGCGACAGGACGATCAGCATGCCCATGTTGAGCAGCCATGCCCCGGCCGAGTGCCGGAACAGCGGATCGCCGGTCAGTTCGCCCGGCACGATGCGGGCCAGTCCGATGGTGCCGGCCATGCCGCCGAGCGCCCAGCGCGAGGGCACGAGCCAGGAGAGCTGTTCCAGGCCGGGTACGCCGTGCAGTTTCAACAGGGCGCCGCAGAACACCACTTGGACGATGGCGAGCAGCACGAGCAGCGGCATCGTCACCTCCTCCTTGCGCACCAGGGCGGAGACCAGCAGGCCGAGCATCATCGCGGTGAACGCCAACAGGGCGACGGCCACGGTGATCTCGATCAGGGGTGGCATCAACACCCCTTTTCCACGGGGAGCGTTGAGGTCTACGCCGAACAGGCCGACCAGGGTGAGCACCACGGCCTGTGCCACGGTGATCGCGCCCAGCACGACGACCTTGGAGAGCAGGTACGCCGATCTGGACAGGCCGACGGCTCTTTCGCGGCGGTAGATCGCGCGTTCCTTGACGAGTTCGCGCACGGCGTTGGCCGCGCCGGTCAGCACACCGCCGACGCACAGGATGAGCAGCGCGTTCATCGCCGTCTCCTGCGTGAGCTTGCTCCCGGCGAGCGCGCGGGCCATCGCGCCCATCACGAACGGCAGCGCGATCATGATGGCGAGGAAGGTCCGGTCGGCGCCGAGCGCAGCGGCGTAACGCCGTACCAGCGTGCCGAGTTGTGCGCTACGGCTGCGGGGCCTTGGCGGTGGGGCCACGGCGACCGGACCGGAGCCGAGCAGGTGGGGCTGCGCGGTGGAGTTGCGGATGTACTGGCGTTGGAAGGGGGATTCCCCGAACTCCCGCGCCCAGTCCCGGTCCTGGTCCCGTTCGAAGGCCTCGAAGGCCTCCGGCCAGTGCTCGAAGCCGAAGAAGGCGAGGGCGTCGGCGGGCGGCCCGTAGTAGGCCACCTTGCCGCCGGGCGCGAGCACCAGGAGGCGGTCGCAGACGTCGAGGCTGAGGACGCTGTGGGTGACGACGATGACGGTGCGGCCGTCGTCCGCGAGGCCGCGCAGCATGTGCATCACCGAGCGGTCCATGCCGGGGTCGAGGCCGGAGGTCGGTTCGTCGAGGAAGAGCAGCGAGGGCTTGGTCAGCAGCTCCAGGGCCACGCTGACCCGCTTGCGCTGGCCGCCGGAGAGGCTGTGCACGGGCTGCTCGGCCCGCTGCTGAAGGCCCAGTTCGCGTACGACCTCCTCGACCCGGGCCTGCCGCTCGGCCTTCGCCGTGTCCTGCGGGAAGCGCAGTTCGGCCGCGTAGGACAGGGCGCTGTGCACGGTCAGCTGGGCGTGCAGGATGTCGTCCTGCGGGACCAGTCCGATGCGCTGGCGGAGTTCGGCGTAGTCGCGGTAGAGGTCGCGGCCGTCGTAGAGGACGGTGCCCCGGTCGGCGGGGCGCTGGCCGGTGAGCGCGTTGAGGAGGGTGGACTTGCCGGCGCCGCTGGGGCCGACGACGGCGAGCAGGCATTTCTCGCCGACCGGGAACGACACCTGGTCGAGCAGGACCTTGCGGCCGTGGTCGACGGCGACCGTGAGGTCCTGTACGTCGAGGGAGATCTCGCCGGTGTCGACGTACTCCTGCAGCTGGTCGCCGACGAGACAGAACGCGGAGTGCCCGATGCCGACGATGTCACCCGGGCCCATGGGGGCGCGGGCGACGGGCTGGCCGTTGAGGTAGGTGCCGTTGTGGCTGCCGAGGTCGACGATCTCGTACGTCCCGTCCGGCATGGCGCGCAGTTCGGCGTGGCGGCGGGAGACGATCAGGTCGTCGACGACGAGGTCGTTCTCGGCTGCCCGGCCAATGCGGACCGTGCGGGCGGGCAGCGGCCGTACGGTGGTCGGCTGCCGGAAGGTGCCGGTGAAGGCGGGCATGGACACGGCCGAGGGGCGTTCCGGGGCCGGGGCCGGGCGGTCGGCCAGGGTGACGCACGGGCCGTCGGCCGCACTGCCGAAGCGGATCACGCTGCCGGGGCCGACGCCCCACTCGTGGACGCGGCGGCCGTCGGCGTAGGTGCCGTTCGTGCTGTGTTCGTCCTCCAGCGTCCAGTGGTCGGCGTCGGGCCGCAGCACCGCGTGGTGCCAGGAGACCCGGGCGTCGTCGATGACGATGTCGCTCAGCGGATCGCGGCCCACGTGGTAGTCACGGCCAGGGGTCATGACCGTGGAGCCCGACTCCGTCTCCAGGAGGAGTTCGGGCGCGGTCGGCGCCATCGGCCGCTCTGACATGCACCGAATTCTACCGATTCGTTCACCCGTGCGCCCGGCCAGCGGTCAGGGGTGTGCGACGGGCGACACGTGTCAGGCGACAGGGACGACGAGCGCGGGCACCGTCCGCTGCATACGGAGGGCGTCCACCGATTCGGCGAGCAGCTCGTACTCGGTGGTTTCGTCGCTGATGGCGATCTGGACCAGCCGGCCGGCCGCCAACTCGTAGGCGACCTGCTCCTGTTGGCCCACATCGCGGGACCAGGTGCGTAACGCCTTGGGTATGTCGGGCGCCGTGTCGGCGACCGGCACCAGGGCACCCCTGGGGAAGCGCGGGTTCTCCGGCTGCGGGTCGAGCCGGTCGGCCATCCACACCGCGCGGTCCCGTAACCACCACAGGGCGAGTGCCAATGTGGGAGCTCGATAGGTACCCAAAGGCACCCCGACGCGCTTTCCGTCGCAGGTACCGTACGCGGTGACATGGCACAGGAATTCGTCGTGCACGATCACTCCCCCGTCGCGTGTCTCGATTGCCGGTCGGGCCTCGCTTTCCATGCGGCTCTGGCTGGCGGCTCGGGTGGCTCAGGTGGTGCGCACGATGGCGGATTCGCATCGTGAAGTTGTGCCCTAGCAGACGAGTATGTTCACTCCCGAAACACTGTCACCACGACTTTTTAGCCAGTCTCTTGGCATATTCACAGCCCTCTTTGGCCGAAAAGCTTCGAGATCCCTTTTGTGATGGTTCTCCGCCGTCATTACCAGCGGGGTAATCGACGCTCCACGCGGGCCCCGGCATGGTGGAGTCACCGGGTCGACACGCATCGGGATCCGGGTCCTGACCAGTACGAACGACCTCGACGGAGGCTGATTCACCATGTCCGAGAACACCGACCGATACGAAAATGCCGTCGCCCGCTACTTCGAGGCCTGGAACGCGGGCGAGCCGGAGGCACTGGCGAAGGCGGTGGCCGCCGCCTGGTCCGTCGAGGGTACTTATACCGACCCGCTGGCGGCAGTCACCGGCCACACGGAGATCGCCGGACTGATCACCGGGGCGCACGCACAGTTCCCGGGGTTCGCCTTCCGTCCCCTCGGGAGCGTCGACGGGCACCACGAAACGGCGCGGTTCGCCTGGGAGTTGGTGAGTGAGGCCGACGGCACCGCACCCGTCGCCGGTTTCGACGTGATCACCCTGGACGCGGACGGCCGTATCCGCTCCGTGCTCGGTTTCCTCGACCGGGTGCCCGCCGGGGCGACCGGGTGACCGTACGGCTCGAAGAACGGCTCAGCTCCTGGCCAGGGCCTCTTCCCGGTACCGCCTCGGCGCCACCCCGACCGCCCTCTTGAAGGCGTTGCTGAAGGCACTCTCGGAGGTGTAGCCGACGGAGCGGGCGAGCGCGCCGACCGGGGCGGCGTCCTGGCGGAGGGCCCGGGCGGCCAGGTTCATGCGCCAGTTCAGCAGATACGTCAGGGGTGGCACTCCGGCCGCTTCCTTGAACCGTACGGCGAACGTGGTGCGGGACATCGCCGCCGCCCGGGCCAGCTCCGCCAGCTGCCAGGGGTGGGCCGGGTCGCCGTGCATCAGACGCAGGGCGGGGGCGAGCCGTTCGTCGGCGAGGGCGCGCAGCCAGCCCGGTGGCAGCCCGTCCGACTCGGCCAGACAGACCCGCAGTACCTGGACGAACATCAGCTGCGCGAGCTGCGCCGACACGAACTCGACGCCCGCCCTGCGCGTCCGCATCTCGGCCGCCAACTGCCCGATGAGCCAACGCAGTACACCGGCCTCGGGCGAGTCGGCCCGGACGTGGACCAGCTCCGGCAGCGCCCGGCGCAGCAGGTCGCCGCGGTCGCGGCTCAGGTCGATGTGCCCGGACACACAGGCGACATCCACCGCCTCGCCCTGACCGAGGCGGCCCATCCGCGTCTCCGGGTCCATGACGACGTCGTCGGAGTCGGTCGGCTCGACGCCGGGCCGGCTGCACAGCGTGTACGGCTGTCCGCCGTCGGAGATCACGACGTCTCCCTCGGCGAGCCGCAGGGGTTCGCCGCCGTCGTCCCGGACCAGCAGGCAGCCACCCCGGAGCACGGCGTTCACCTTCAGCCGGTCGCGCCCGCGCAGCTGGATGGCCCAGTCGCCGCCGGCCGTGAAC
Source organism: Streptomyces sp. W16 (assembly GCF_033194735.1). Classification (NCBI taxonomy): domain Bacteria; kingdom Bacillati; phylum Actinomycetota; class Actinomycetes; order Kitasatosporales; family Streptomycetaceae; genus Streptomyces; species Streptomyces sp. W16. Next base: position 5,609 of record NZ_JAWOAI010000361.1, on the reverse strand, counting down.
CCGCCGGAGAAGACACTGCGGGCATCGGCGACGGCGAGGGCGTCGGACAGGGGATCCACGGTCATGCTCGAACTATCACGCAAGTAATGCGGATTCTCAAGTATTCATCGTACGGATCGGTCGCCCTACGGTGGTCTCACCAGCTCAAGCTGACGAGGAGAGAGCAGACATGACCACCACCGCACAGCAGCCCCTGAACTCCGGCTTCGGCGCCGCGTCCACCGCCGAGGAGGTGATCAAGGACATCGACCTCACCGGCAAGGTCGCGATCGTCACGGGCGGCTACTCCGGCATCGGCCTGGAGACGGCCCGCGTGCTGCGCGCCGCCGGCGCCGAGATCGTCGTACCGGCGAGGGACGTGGAGCGGGCGCGGACGGCGCTGAAGGCCGTGCCGGGAGCCGAGGTCGAGTACCTGGACCTGCTGGACCCGAAGTCCATCGACACCTTCGCGGAGAAGTTCCTCGCCTCCGGGCGCCCGCTGCACCTCCTGGTCGACAACGCCGGGATCATGGCGACCCCGCTGGCTCGGGACGCGCGCGGCTACGAGGCCCAGTTCGCCATCAACCACCTGGGGCACTTCCAGCTCACCACCCGACTGTGGCCGGCGCTGGTAGCGGCGAAGGGCGCGCGGGTCGTGGTGCTGTCCTCGCGGGGCATCCGCTTCGCCGGCGTCGACTTCGACGACCTGAACTTCGAGCACCGGACGTACGAGCCGTTCCTCGCCTACGGCCAGTCGAAGACGGCCAACGCCCTCTTCGCCGTCGAGGTGGACCGGCGCGGCAAGGAGCACGGCATCCGCGCCTTCGCCGTGCACCCGGGCCTGATCATCGACACCGGGCTGGTCAAGCACATCGACCCGGCGATGCTCCAGGCCGCGGGCGCGCTCGACAGCGCGGGCGAGCCGATCCGCGACCCGGAGCGGCAGATGAAGACCGTGCAGCAGGGCGCGGCCACCAGCGTCTGGTGCGCGACCAGCCCGCGGCTCGACGGTCTCGGCGGGGTCTACTGCGAGAACGTCGACATCACCCCACTGGTGACCCCCGAGAACGAGGCCGCCTGGGCCACCGGGGACACGATCCCGGGTGTACTCCCCCGCGCCGTGGACCCGGAGGCGGCGGCCCGTCTCTGGAAGGTCAGCGAGCGGCTTACCGCCTAGCGGTTACGGCCTGACGATCGCGTCGATGCGGGCCAGCTCCTCGGCGTCGAAGTCCAGGTTGCGGGTGGCCGCGACGCTGTCCTCGATCTGCTGCGGGCTGCTCGCGCCGACCAGGGCCGAGGTGACCCGCCCGCCACGCAGCACCCACGCCAGGGCCAGCTGGGCAAGCGTCTGACCGCGTCCCTTGGCGATGTCGTCGAGGGCCCGCAGCCGACCGACCAGGTCCTCGGTGACCGCGTCCGAGTTCAGGAACGGGCTGTCGCTCGCCGCCCGGGAACCCTCCGGGATGCCGTCGAGGTAGCGGGCGCTGAGCAGCCCCTGCTCCAGCGGGGAGAAGACGATGGAGCCGACCTGGAGCTCGTCGAGGGCGTCGAGCAGGCCCTCGTCCTCGGGGCGGCGGTCGAGCATCGAGTAGCGCGGCTGGTGGATGAGGAGCGGGGTGCCCAGCTCGCCGAGGATGCGGGCGGCCTCCCGGGTCTGCTCCGCCGAGTAGTTGGAGATGCCGACGTAGAGCGCCTTGCCCTGCTGGACCGCCGAGTGCAGGGCGCCCATCGTCTCCTCAAGGGGAGTCTCCGGGTCGGGGCGGTGCGAGTAGAAGATGTCGACGTAGTCCAGGCCCATGCGGCTCAGGCTCTGGTCCAGCGAGGACAGCACGTACTTGCGCGAACCCCACTCGCCGTAGGGGCCGGGCCACATCAGATAGCCGGCCTTGGTGGAGATCACCAGCTCGTCGCGGTACGACCCGAAGTCCGCCTTCAGCGCCTCGCCGAGGGCGGACTCGGCGGCTCCGGGCGGCGGGCCGTAGTTGTTGGCCAGGTCGAAGTGGGTGACGCCGAGGTCGAAGGCACGGCGCAGGATGGCGCGCTGGGTGTCGACCGGGCGGTCGGGCCCGAAGTTGTGCCACAGGCCGAGCGAGATCGCGGGGAGTTTCAGACCGCTGCGGCCGGTGCGCCGGTAGGGCAGGTCCGTGTAGCGGTCGGGGTGTGCGGTGTACAACGCGACTCCAGAGGGGTTGGCACACGGGATACCGGTTCCAGGGAACCGTCGCCCACTCTGTCCGACCTGCGGGCAGTGGTCCAACAGAAGAATCCGATGGAATTCAGCGGCTACGCTTCTCAATCATGGAACTGCGTCATCTCCAGCATTTCATCGCCGTCGCCGAGGACCACCACTTCACCCGGGCGGCCGAGCGCCTGATGGTGTCCCAGTCGGGTCTGTCGGCGTCGATCCGCGCCCTGGAGCGGGAGTTGCAGACCCCCCTGTTCGTACGCACCACGCGCCGGGTCACGCTCACGGAGGCCGGCCGGGCGCTGCTCGGCGAGGCGGAACGCATCCTGGCACAGGTCCGGTCGGCGCACGAGGCGGTGGCCGCGGTGCAGGGCGTCCTGCGCGGCACGCTGTCGCTGGGCACCGAGCAGTGCATCGCCGGGGTGCATGTGGCCGGGCTGCTGGCCGCGTTCCGGCGCCGGCATCCCGACGTGGAGATCCGGCTGCGGCAGGCAGGCTCCGGCGCGCTGGCGGAGGAGGTCGCGGCCGGGCGCCTCGACCTGGCCTTCGCCTACCGCACCCAGGCGGACACCGACCAGCTGCGCTCGGTGTCGCTCACCAGCGAGCCGATGACCGTGCTGTGCCATCCCAGCCACCGGCTCGCGGAGACCGGCGCGGCGGTCACCCCGGACGACCTCGGCGGCGAGGTCTTCGTCGACTTCCACCCGGACTGGGCCTCGCGCCGCACCACCGACGCAGTCTTCGCCGCCGCAGGCGTACGGCGGACGGTCGCGCTGGAGGTCAACGACGTGCACAGCCTCCTCGACCTGATCGACGAGAACCTCGGCATCTCGGTGGTCCCCCAGCACTTCCGTCACAAGCGCGAGCCCCTCACCGCCCTCCCCCTCAAGGGAACGGGCGAGGAGGTCTACGAGACGGTGGCCCTGCTCCCGCCCCCGCAGGCGACCAGTCCGGCGGCCAGGGCGCTGATGACCCTCCTGGAAACCGGGACTCCGGCCGCGTGACGGACGGCAATGCGCGAAGGTGGTCGTATGCATGCCAACGACATCCTCATTGACGCGTACGGCCGTATCCAGGAAGAAGTCCACGCCGCCGTCGACGGCCTGACCCCGGACCAACTGCACGCGCGCGTGGCCGCCGACGCCAACTCCATCGCCTGGCTGATCTGGCATCTCACCCGCGTCCAGGACGACCATGTCGCCGACGCCGCGGGCCTCGACCAGGTGTGGCTGACGCAGGGCTGGGAGAAGCGCTTCGGCCTCGACCTGCCGGCCCGGGACACGGGTTACGGCCACACCTCCGCGAAGGTCGGCAAGGTGCGCGTCGAGTCGGCCGGGCAGCTGACCGGGTACTACGACGCCGTGCACGAGCAGACGCTGGCGTATCTGCGTGGGCTGGTTCCCGAGGACTACGAGCGGATCGTGGACGAGCGCTGGGACCCGCCGGTCAGTCTGGGCGTACGGCTGGTCAGCGTCCTGTCCGACGATCTGGAGCACGTCGGACAGGCCGCGTATGTGCGCGGGCTGCTTCAGAGCGCGGAGGCATAGCCCGGCAGGACGACGTCCTCGATGAGGGCCCTGCGCTCGTCGTACGGGATGAACGCGCTCTTCAGGGCGTTCACCGTGACGGTGCGCAGGTCCTCGACCGTCCAGCCCGCGTGCTCGACCAGGAGTGACATCTCGCGCGTCATCGTCGTACCGGACACCAGTCGGTTGTCGGTGTTGAGGGTGACGCGGAAGCCGAGGTCCTTCAGGGCGGTGATGGGGTGCTCGGCGATCGAAGTGGCCGCGCCCGTCTGGAGGTTGGAGGTCGGGCACATCTCCAGGGCGATACGGCGGTCACGGACCCAGCCGGCCAGGCGGCCGAGCTTGCCGTCGACGATGTCCTCGGTGATGCGGACGCCGTGGCCGATGCGCTGGGCGCCGCACACCTGGAGGGCCTGGTGGATGCTGGGCAGGCCGTGTGCCTCACCGGCGTGGATGGTGAACGGGACGCTCTCGCGGCGCAGGTGCTCGAAGGCGGCGAGGTGGTCGGCGGGCGGGAAGCCGTCCTCGGCACCGGCGATGTCGAAGCCGACGACACCGGCGTCCCGGAAGGCCACCGCGAGGTCGGCGGCCTCGCCGACCCGGTCGAACATCCGCATCCCGCACAGCAGCGTCCGCACCTGGACCGGTGTCCCCGCTGCCGCGGCCTTGGCCATGCCGGCCGCGAGACCCTCCTGGACGGTCTCGACGACCTCGCTGAGCGTGAGTTCGCCGTTGGTGTTCAGCTCGGGGGCGTAGCGCACCTCGCCGTAGACGACGCCGTCGGCGGCCAGGTCGAGGACGTACTCCTCGGCTGTGCGCAGCAGGCCCTCGCGGTTCTGCATCACGGCGAGGGTGTGTTCGAAGGTGGCGATGTAGCGCACCAGGTCACCGGAGTTGGCGGCGTCGAAGTACCAGGCGGCGAGCTCGTCCGGGTCGGTGGTGGGCAGGGTGTGCCCGACCGTCTCCGCGAGCTCCACCACGGTGGCGGGGCGCAGGCCGCCGTCGAGGTGGTCGTGCAGCACGGCCTTGGGGAGCCGGCGGAGGGTGTCGGTGTCTATGCGCGTAGAAGACATGTGCGGTCGTTCCTCGGTCGTTCGGCGAGCGGGGGCGGCGGTACGGGGTTCAGGCGGCGGGCTGGAGCAGGTCCCAGCGGTTGCCATAGAGGTCCTGGAAGACGGCGACCGAGCCGTACGGCTCGTGGCGCGGCTCCTCCAGGAAGGTCACGCCCGCGGCGAGCATCCGGGCGTGGTCGCGGGCGAAGTCGTCGGTGTGCAGGAAGAAGCCGACACGCCCGCCGGTCTGGTCACCGACCCGGACACCCTGGTCCTCACCCTTGGCGCGGGCCAGCAGCAGCCCGGTACCCGAGTCGTCCGCGCCGGGCGGCGTCACGACGACCCAGCAGGAGCCGTCGGGGCGGGGCGTGTCCTCGACGAGGCGGAAGCCGAGGGCTTCGGTGTAGAAGCGGATCGCCTCGTCGTAGTCGTCGACGACGAGGGTGACCAGGGCGATACGGCTCATCGGGGGTTCTCCGTGCGGTTCCGTTCGGTGGGATATTGACGGGTGAGGTTATACGTAAAACGTGGCTCGCGCCAGTCGCCCGCCGGACCCGCTCCTCAGCCGGCCTCCTCACCCTGCGCGACCTCCACCCGATGGTGGACGTCGACCATCTCGGTGGCCGAGGCGGCGAAGGAGAGCGCGGCGCAGGCGGCGGTACTGCGGGTGCCGCGCGGGGCCGCGACACCTTCGGCTATCTGCGGATCGGCGTCGGTATCGGTCTCGGCATCGTCGTCGGCGGCCATGTGCTGCGCGGCGCGAACGGCGCGGCCGGTGAGCTGGCCCGGCTGCCCTACCCCTGGGACGACGCCGTGGAGCCGCGCAGAGAGGCCCTGGGGGAGTACGTCGGCGCGCGCTCGCTGCTG
>NZ_JAWOAI010000360.1:0-10364 GCF_033194735.1 Streptomyces sp. W16 | reverse complement strand
AATCGGTGCTGGCCCGGCTGCGCTGGGTACGTCCGCCGCGGGGGGCGGGGGGTGCGGCGCCGCAAACCGACGACGACCTGCGCAGCCGCCTGGCCCGCTGGGCCCTGAACGAGGCGGAGTTGCTGGGGATGACGGGGCGGGGGGCCTTGTCGGGGCAGGGGCGGGCGTTGCTGGGGGCGGCGAAGGGGACGGCTCCGGGGAGCGCTGCTGCGGCGGCGAAGGGCGCGGTGGCGGGCGGCGCGGTGGCCAAGGACACGCCTTCCGATGCCGGTGACAAGCTCCCCGTCCACCACCGGACGCCCACGCTCCCCGAGCCCCTCTCCCCGGCCGAGCAGGCCGTGGCGAGTGCCGCCGCCGCTCGGCTGCTCGCCCCGCTGCTTCCCGACCCGTTGGACCATGTCCTGTTGCAGGCGGATCTGACGGCGGTGGCCCCCGGTCCGCTGGAACGGCCGTTGGCCGATGTGCTGGACGTGCTCGCGGACGTGGAGTCGAAGGGCGGTGCCACGGTGTACCGCTTCACTCCGGGCTCGGTGCGCCGTGCCCTGGACGCCGGCCGCTCGGCCTCCGATCTGCACGACTTCCTGACCGCGCACTCCCGTACGCCCGTACCGCAGCCTCTCGCCTATCTCATCGACGACGTGGCCCGCAGACACGGTCATCTGCGGATCGGCGCGGCCTCGGCGTATGTGCGCTGCGACGACGACGCGGTGCTCAGCGAGATCCTCGCGGACAAACGGTCGGCGGGCCTGCGCCTGCGCCGCCTGGCGCCGACCGTGCTGGCGGCGCAGGCCGATCCGGCGGCGCTCCTGGAGGGGCTGCGGGCGATGGGCTTCGCGCCGGCCGCCGAGTCCGCCGAGGGCGATGTCGTCATCACCCGCGCCCATGCCCACCGCACCCCGCCCCGTACGGCTCCGGAACCGGTGCCGGACGGCCCGCCGACCCCAGACACGACCCTCCTGTCGGCGGCGATCCGGGCGATCAGGGCGGGCGACCGCGCCTCCACCACCCCTCTGAAACCGTCGACGACCCCGGCCCCGGCCGGTGAACTCCCCCGCACGGGCTCCGCCGAGACCCTCGCCACCATGCAGGCCGCCGTCCTCACCGGCTCCACTCTGTGGATCGGTTACGTCAACGCCGAGGGATCCGCCAGCCAGCGCGTCATCGCACCGATCCGCGTGGAGGGCGGCTTCGTCACGGCGTACGACCACACGGCGGACGAGGTGCGGACGTATCCGCTGCACCGGGTGACGGGGGTCGCCGAGCTGGCGGAGGGGTAGGTCCTGAAAAAAGTGTGTCACTTTCGCCGGAAGTGACACACTTTTCACGGAAGGGTGTCGGCCGGGCCGACTCGCCCCGGCTCAGACAGCCGCCTCGCCCCGGCTCAGATAGCGGTCGAGCGCCTCGACGGAGTCGGCCACGAACGTCGGGCGCCGGGCCATCTCCCGCAACTCGTCCTCCGTGACCCACGCGTGCCAGGCGATCTCGTCCGGGTCGGGGGTGATGTCCGTGCGGACGACCGCTTCGTGGACGCCCATCCAGTACGGGCTGATCACGCCCCGGCACAGGTACTTGAAGGCGAACCGGACCGGCACCACCACCCCTGTTTCCTCGGTGAGTTCACGGGCCGCCGCCTCCTCGTAGGACTCCCCGACCTCCGCGGCGCCGCCGACCAGGAAGTTGTACTGCCCCGGGAACCGGGACATGTCCGCCGCCCGCCTGTGCACCAGGAACCGGCCCGCCCCGTCCCGGCACACGATCGTCGCGACGCGGTGCAGCCAGTGCCGCGCGATGGCCTCGCCCCGGTCCACCGTCCCGACCGTCCGGTCCTGTTCGTCCACCCGTTCCACCAGCTCTCCCATGGGCCCCACCCTCGCAGAGCAGGCCGTGATCATCGGCCGGTAGTGCACACTTGACGTTTGGCCGTGCGGAAGGGATGTGTACGTACGTGAATGGCCCCCTCATCGTCCAGTCCGACAAGACCCTGCTCCTTGAGGTCGATCACGAGCGAGCCGACGAGTGCCGGCGCGCCATCGCGCCGTTCGCCGAGCTGGAGCGGGCGCCCGAGCACATCCACACCTACCGGGTGACGCCGCTGGGGCTGTGGAACGCGCGGGCCGCCGGGCACGACGCCGAGCAGGTCGTGGACGCGCTGGTCGAGTACAGCCGGTATCCCGTGCCGCACGCGCTGCTGGTGGACATCGCCGAGACCATGGACCGCTACGGCCGGCTCACCCTGTCCAAGCACCCCGCGCACGGGCTCGTGCTCACCACCACCGACCGGCCGGTGCTGGAGGAGATCCTGCGCTCGAAGCGGATCGCCCCACTGGTCGGCAACCGGCTCGACCCGGACACCGTGGCCGTGCACCCCTCCGAGCGCGGGCAGATCAAGCAGGTGCTGCTGAAGCTGGGCTGGCCGGCCGAGGACCTCGCCGGGTACGTCGACGGCGAGGCGCACGCGATCGAGCTGGACGAGGACGGGTGGGCGCTGCGGCCCTACCAGAAGCAGGCCGTGGAGAACTTCTGGCACGGCGGCAGCGGTGTCGTCGTGCTGCCCTGCGGCGCGGGCAAGACCCTGGTCGGCGCCGGGGCGATGGCGCAGGCCAAGTCGACCACGCTCATCCTCGTCACCAACACCGTCTCCGCCCGCCAGTGGAAGCACGAGCTGATCAAGCGGACCTCCCTGACCGAGGAGGAGATCGGCGAGTACAGCGGGACCCGGAAGGAGATCCGGCCCGTCACCATCGCCACCTACCAGGTGCTGACGACCAGGCGGAAGGGGATCTACCCCCACCTGGAACTCTTCGACTCCCGCGACTGGGGGCTGATCCTCTACGACGAGGTGCACCTGCTGCCCGCGCCGGTCTTCAAGTTCACCGCCGATCTGCAGGCACGGCGGCGGCTCGGGCTGACCGCGACGCTGGTGCGCGAGGACGGCCGGGAGTCGGACGTGTTCTCCCTCATCGGGCCGAAGCGGTTCGACGCGCCCTGGAAGGAGATCGAGGCGCAGGGCTACATCGCGCCCGCCGACTGTGTGGAAGTGCGCGTCAATCTCACGGACTCCGAGCGGCTCGCGTACGCCACCGCCGAAGCCGAGGAGAAGTACCGCTTCTGTGCGACGACCGCGACGAAGCGGAAGGTCACGGAGGCGATCGTGCGTCGCTTCGCCGGTCAGCAGATCCTCGTCATCGGGCAGTACATCGACCAACTCGACGAGCTGGGCGAGCACTTGAACGCGCCGGTGATCAAGGGCGAGACGTCCAACGCGCAAAGGGAGAAGCTCTTCGGGGCCTTCCGCGAGGGCGAGATCAGCGTCCTCGTCGTGTCCAAGGTCGCCAACTTCTCCATCGACCTGCCCGAGGCGACCGTGGCCATCCAGGTGTCCGGCACCTTCGGCTCCCGCCAGGAGGAGGCCCAGCGTCTCGGCCGGGTCCTGCGCCCCAAGGCCGACGGCCACAAGGCCCACTTCTACTCGGTCGTCGCCCGCGACACCATCGACCAGGACTTCGCCGCCCACCGCCAGCGCTTCCTGGCGGAACAGGGCTACGCGTACCGGATCATGGACGCGGACGAGATCCTCGCGGAGAACTGAGCCCGGGGGCAGCCGTGAGTGACCCCCGCGGTCACTTACGGCGTATGCCCGCTTCCTCGCCGTACTCTCCGAGGACGACCACGCTGAACGCGGCGCCCGCGAACACTTTTATGGCGCGCAGGGCATTGCCCAGGCGATGGGGGTGGCTGCCGCCGGTCGCCGGTGTGGCACCGGACGGGCGGACGGGGACCGGATGGATGGTTGCTGCGCTCATGAATCCATGGTGCGTCTTGGGACATAAGGTCGGCATCGGTCCAGAGAGCCAACCTCGAAGCCGCCCGTGTACGCCTCCGGGCTGACCCGTTCCCCCGCCGGGTGGAGGGGGTGTCCCCTAGGGGACGAAAAACAATTGGCCCTCACCAGGCCCGCGTCACTAAACTCTCCGCTCTTGCCCGCCTCCCCGCAGGGAGTGCCGCCGCCCGGACGGAAACCGGTCGGCACCACCCACCCAGCTCGCGCTCAGCAGCCGCAGCAGGCCCTCCGGAGGCACCCCCTTGTCCACGCCCACCGCCGACCCACTCGGCGATCCCCTCGACGACCCGCTCGCCCGCGAACGCACCCACCTCGCCTCCTCCCGTTCCGCGCTGCGCGCCATGCGCGAGGACGTCGAGTCCCTCGACATCAAGGACGTCACGGCGAACTGGGTCAACGCCGAGGTCCTGGCCCGCCAGATCGACGAACGCATCAAGGCGCTGGCCGACCTCAGCGACACCCCGCTGTTCTTCGGCCGCCTCAACTACCTGCACGCACCCGGCGCCGAGCAGGCGGAGGGCGCGGAGGGGGAGCAGTTCTACATCGGGCGCCGGCATGTGCACGACGGCGACGGCGACCCCATGGTCATCGACTGGCGGGCGCCGGTCTCGCAGCCGTTCTACCGGGCGTCGAAGAAGAACCCGCAGGACATCTCGCTGCGCCGCCGCTTCGGGTACACGGGCGGCGAGCTCACCGCGTACGAGGACGAGCACCTCATGGACCCGGCCGAGGCCGCCGCCACCAGCAAGCTGCTCCAGCAGGAGATCGAGCGGCCCCGCGTCGGCCCCATGCGCGACATCGTCGCCACCATCCAGCCCGAGCAGGACGAGATCGTGCGCAGCGGGCTGGGCGGCACGGTGTGCGTGCAGGGAGGTCCGGGGACCGGGAAGACCGCCGTCGGCCTGCACCGCGTCGCCTACCTCCTCTACGCCCACCGCGAGCGGCTCGCCCGCACCGGCACCCTCGTCATCGGGCCGAACAAGTCCTTCCTCCACTACATCGAGCAAGTCCTGCCCGCCCTGGGCGAGTTGACAGTCCGCCAGGGCACGGTCGACGACCTGGTCGCCCATGTCGAGGTGCGCGGCACGGACGAGGCACCGGCCGCCGTCATCAAGGGCGACGCGCGGATGGCGGAGGTCCTCCGGAAGGCCGTCTACTCGCATGTGAGCATCCCGACCGAGCCGGTGATGGTGGTGCGCGGCTCACGCCGCTGGCGGGTCCCGGCGTACGAACTCGAAGCCATCGTCCGGGAGTTGCTCGACCGCGACATCCGCTACGGCGCCGCCCGCGAGGCTCTGCCACAGCGCATCGCGCATGCCGTGCTGGTGCAGATGGAGCGGTCGGGGGAGGCGCCGGACGACCGGGTGCAGGACGCCGTGGCGCGCAACGCGGCGGTGAAGGCGGTCGTGAAGGCGGTGTGGCCGCCGGTCGAGCCGGAGAAGCTGGTGCTGCGGCTGCTCACGGACGCGGACTTCCTCGCCGCCCACGCGGCCGGGATCCTCGACGAGGACGAGCAGAAGACGATCCTCTGGCCGAAGCCGGTACGGAGCGTGAAGGCCGCCAAGTGGGCCGCCGCGGACGCGGTGTTGATCGACGAGGCGACCGACATCGTCCAGCGGACGCACTCGCTCGGGCATGTGGTGCTCGACGAGGCGCAGGACCTCTCCCCGATGCAGTACCGGGCGGTGGGCCGGCGCTGCACCACCGGTTCCGCGACCGTCCTCGGCGACCTGGCACAGGGCACCACGCCCTGGGCGACCCGGAGTTGGGACGAGGCGCTGGCCCACCTCGGCAAGTCGGACGGTGTGATCGAGGAGTTGACGGCCGGTTTCCGCGTACCGACGGACGTCATCACCTACGCCTCCCGGCTGCTCCCCCACATCGCCCCGGGGCTCGCACCAGTCGCCTCGGTCCGTGAGAACCCGGGCTTCTTCGACCTCCGCGAGACCGCCGGGACGGCGGAAGTGGTCGCCGCCTGCGAGGAGTTGCTGCGCAACGAGGGTTCGACGGGCCTGATCGCGGCCGATGCCCGGATCCCCGCGCTGGCGGAGGCGCTGACGGCGGCGGGCATCGGTTACATCGACCCCGGTGAGGAGACGACCGTCGACACCCGTCTGACCCTGGTCCCGGCCTCGCTCGCGAAGGGTCTGGAGTACGACTACGTGGTCCTCGACGAACCGCGGGCCGTGGTCGACGGCGAACCGGACGAACGCACCGGCCTGCGCCGCCTGTACGTCGCCCTGACCCGAGCGGTGTCGGGCCTGATCGTGACGCACACGGCACCGCTGCCGACCCAACTCGCCTGAGAGGAACGGCCGTTCAGGCTCCGTCCAGTACGGTCCGCCACTCGGCCACCGCCGCCGCCGACACCGGCCGCCCCCAGCCCTCCGGCCGGGCGGCCCCGCCGATGTGGAAGGCGTCGACTCCGGCGGCGAGCAGGGTCGGGACGTGGTCCAGGCGCAGGCCGCCGCCGACCAGGATGCGCTGCTCGTAGCCCGGTTCGCCGCGCAGGGCCGCCTCGCGGAGCAGCTCGGGGAGGCCGTCGTCCACGCCGTCGGCCGAACCGGCGGTGAGGTAGGTGTCGAGTCCGGGCAGGTCCGCGAGCTGCTTGCGCAGGGCGTCGCGGTCGGCGGCGCGGTCGATCGCGCGGTGGAACGTCCAGGCGCAGCCGTCCAGTTCGGCGACGACCCGTTCCACCGCGTCCAGGTCGACGCGGCCGTCCGGGTCGAGGAACCCGAGCACGAACTGGTCGGCGCCGGCGCCCCGCAGCTCCCCGGCGACCTGTACCAGCCGGCGCACGTCGCCCGCGGCGAAGCCGTCCGCGAGGCGCACCATCACGCGCAGGTCGATGTCGACGGCGGCGCGGATCGCGGCGAAGGTCCCGACCGGCGGGGTCAGTCCGTCGGCCGCGATGTCGGTGACCACTTCGAGGCGGTCCGCGCCTCCGGCCTGGGCGGCGATCGCGTCCTCGGCGCCGAGGGCGATCACCTCCAGGACTGCACGCGTGCTCATAGGACCCCTTCCGTCGTGTTCCCTGGAGCGGCTACAGGTCTAGTCCAATCTCAGGGTACGCGGACGGGTCGGGGGCCGCGAGATCACCCCCGCGAACGGCGAACATCGAACGGCGGCTTACGGCCGTCAGCCGAAGATGTTCAGTTCGGCCGGCTCCGCCCCCGCCAGCTCGTACCCCGCCCCGGCCGGCACCGGACGCCCCGAGTACAGCCGTACGAGCGTGGCCGCGTCGCCGATGTACCGGGCCGGGGTCCGCTCGCCCGACACATCGCCCAGCAGCAGCGGATCGTCCAGGTCGTCGAGGTCGGCGTGGAGAGGCAGGTGCCCTTTCTGACGGGTCACCTGGCCGAGAAGGGTTAGAGCGGACCCCAGCCTTTCGCCCCCATACGCCCCGGGCTCGCCAAGGGTGTCCCGTACGTCGCCTGCGTGCACCCACTCACCGAGCGCGACCGCGTCCAGCACGCCGTCCGCGCGGGCGATCACCGCACCTGCCTCGGTCATCCCGCGCTCCAGTTCGTCGACGACCCGCGCGTTGCTCCAGTCGGCCCGCTCGGCGATGTCCCGGTCGTTGGCCTCCGGCGAGAACACCCCCTCCTCGAAGCGGCGCTCCACCACCCGGATCAGCGCGGACGAGCAGTGCGCGAGCACGTCCCGCACGGTCCAGCCCGGACACGCGGCGGTCGCCAGCGCGAAGTCCTCCTCGGGGCGGGAACGCAGCAGCGGAATCAGCGCGTCGCGCTCGCCGGCGAGGAGCCGTCCGGGCAGTTCGGGGTCGCGTACGTCGTGTGTCGTGTCGGCGTAAGTCATGGGTCCCACGCTAGGCGCGGGGCCACGGGAGGAAAATAAGGACCATGGCCGATCTCGACGCCCTTCGCGCCCGCTGGACCCGTGCTCTCGAAGGAGCCCGGGCACCCGGCGGCGGACCCGACCCCGCGCCGTACGCGGAGAATCTCCTCGCCCGCTGGCGGGAGCCACAACGCCACTACCACACGCTCACCCACCTCACGGCGGTCCTGGACCACGTCGACGTGCTGGCGGAGTACGCCGACGACCCGGACGTCGTACGTCTCGCGGCCTGGTTCCACGACGCGGTCTATCTGCCCGACCGTTCCGAGAACGAGGAGCGGTCGGCGCGGCTGGCCGAGCGGGCGCTGGCCGAGGCCGGGGTGCCGGACGCGAAGACGGCCGAGGTCGCCCGGCTGGTCCGGCTCACCGTCACGCACGCCCCCGCCGACGACGACCGCGACGGCATGGTGCTGTGCGACGCGGACCTCGCGATCCTGGCCGCGCCGCCGTCGGCGTACGCCGCGTACACGGCCGCGGTCCGCGAGGAGTACCACTTCGTGCCCAACGACGCCTTCCGGGAGGGCCGTTCGGCGATCCTGCGCCAACTCCTCTCCCTGCCGCGGCTGTTCAGGACGGCCTACGGGGTGGCGGAGTGGGAGGCGACGGCGCGCTACAACCTGACGGGGGAACTGGCGCTGCTGGGCTCGGCGGACCCGAGTGCCGGGTGAGGAACCGGGTGACGAAGGCGAGTGGTGAAAGTCTTAATCTCGGCGGGTCGTGGTGGCGGCCCGTATGCTCCCCGGCATGGGGAGCACGGGTGCACTAGAGGTGGAAGAGGCCGTCGCGAGCTGTCTCGCACTGCTGAGCACGGCGACGGAACGGGACTGGGACGGCGTGCGGGCCGGCCGCCTGGAGTGGAGCTGCCGCCGCACCGCCGAGCACATCGCCAGTGATCTCATCTCGTACGCGGGCCAGTTGGCCGGGCGCGCACAGCACGCGTACCTCCCCTTCGACATCGCTCTGGACGACGGCACCGACAACTCCGGTGTCCTGGAGGTGATCGGGGCGACCGGCGCCCTCCTCTCCGCCACCGTCCGTACCACCCCGCGCGAGGTGCGCGCCTTCCACCCGCTCCCGTTCCGCAGCGCCAACCGCGAGGGCTTCGCCGCGATGGGCACCGCCGAGGTGCTGGTGCACACCCACGACATCGCCGAGGGGCTGGGGCTGACCTACCAACCGGCCCGGGAACTCGCCGAGTTCGTCCTCACCCGGATCTTCCCGCACATCCGCCCCGGCGCCGACCCCTGGCGCACCCTGCTCTGGGCGACCGGCCGCGGCAACCTCCCCGGCCGCGCCCCCGTCACCGGGTGGCGCTGGCACAACAACCTGGTCCTGCCCACCGAACGCCTCACCCTGGAGGGCGTCCACCCGGCAGCCGCCGCCGACCTGGTCAACGGCGGCGACGGCGGCTTCGAGTGGATCCCCGGCGGCCCCTTCCAGGGCACCCGGGAGGCCGCGACCTTCATGACGAAGGCGTACCAAGCAGGCCTGCACCGCCCGGAGTTCGGGGTGTTCGCCCTGGTCCGCCAGGAGGACGGCCGCGCGATCGGCGGCATGGGCTTCCACTCCGTACCCGACGAGGAGGGCCGCACCGAGGTCGGCTACGACCTGGTGGAGGGCGCGCGCGGACAGGGCTACGCGACGGAGGCGCTGCGCGCACTGACCGGCTGGGCGCTGGCCAGGGACGACGTACACACCGTCCTGGCGACCGTCGAGCACGACAACCTGGCGTCCCAGGCGGTCGTTTCACGCGTGGGCTTCAAGCAGGCGGGCGAGGACGACGAGGGCCTGATCTACGAACTCGGCGGCTGACCGGCCAACCGGCCTACCGGTCCCGCCCCTTGGGCCGGCGCAGCCCCGCCGCCGTCAGCAGCCGCACCACCTCCCGGCTCCTGACCTCCACCGCGCCGGCGGCCACCGCGTCCGCGTAACGATGCGACGGGATGTCGTAGTGATCCCGCTCGAAGGCCCGCCGCGGCACCCCCAACTCCTCGGCGAACAGATGGAGTTCGTCGTAGGAGACATCGCTGACCAGATGCGACCACAGGCGGCCGTGCCCCGGCCAGGCCGGCGGGTCGATGTACACGGTCACAGGGAACCCAGGTTTCCCAGCGCGGCGACCTTCACGCCCGCCTTGTGGCACACCCAGTGCGGGTCGGGTCCGAGCTCAGGTTCGACCTCCAGGGCGTGCGGGTCGCCGGCCGCGCAGACCGGGCAGAGCGGCCAGCGCCCGTACGCCTCCAGCAGCGCGTCCTGCACGTCCTGCGCGACCAGGCCGGCCACGTAGTCGACACCCTCCGGCCACTGCTCCACCCACCACCGCCGCTGCACGACGGACTCCTCGACCATCGACACCACGTCCGCCGCCACGACCTCGCGCGCGGCCAGATCGGCGAGTACGAGCGCGCGTGCCGCGTGCAACGCCTGCTCCAGGGGGCTGATGGGATCGGTACTGGGGTCCATGCACCCATTGTGCGCACTCTTGACCGGACCACCGCCCCGAAAATATCTTTCAAAGGTGACCCAGGAAGTGAAGGAAATTTTCGGAAACGGTTCCGGGAGAACGCCACCCGCGGCCCTGGCCGCCAAGGTGCGCACCCTCGCCCCCTCCATGACCCGCTCCATGCAGCGCGTCGCCGAGACCGTCGCCGCCGACCCGGCCGGC
>NZ_JAWOAI010000359.1:0-10367 GCF_033194735.1 Streptomyces sp. W16 | reverse complement strand
CGTCGGGCACGCCCAGGGCCCAGGCGAGGCCCGCGCTGGTGGTCGCCACGGCGGACGCGCCCGCGTCCTCGACAAGGCGGGCGCTCGCGGCGTCCCAGGCGTTCGGCAGGACGAGCGGACGCCCCGGCACATGCAGCGCGCGAAAGGCCAGCGCCCGGTCACGGAGGCTGTTCTGGTTCGTCATGCAACCCACTCAAGCAGCCGCGGGCGCACGTCCGCTGGCAGGAATCCGACATCGATGTGTCGGTCAGGGGACGCCCTTTTAATTGCGTTGACAGGCGACAGAGGCCCTCCGTAGCGTTTCCCTCGGTCCTGTTGCCGTCGAATGGAGAAGGACGTTGCTCGTCTGAGGTTCTGAGACACCGCGTCACACACCCCTGAGGTGTGTCCGTCGTGTTCGACCTCGGCGTCCGAGCCGTCCTCCGGAACAGGGCCTTCTCTCTGCCCTCCGGGACCAGCCTCCCGCCCCGCGGTGTCTCGCAACGCGTCTGCCCTGACCGCATCGAGCAACCGCGAGGCCCGCATGAGTTCTTCCGTCACCTGTACCTCCCTCTCCTTCGCCTGGTCCGACGGCACCCCCGTCCTCGAAGACCTCGACGTCGCCTTCGGCCCCGGCAGAACCGGACTCGTCGGCGTCAACGGATCAGGGAAATCAACCCTGTTGAAGCTCATCGCGGGCGAACTCGCCCCGGCCGACGGCGCCGTGCGGGTCGCCGGCGAGGTCGGCCACCTCCCGCAGAACGTCACACTCGACACCTCCCTTCGCGTGGACGAGACCCTCGGCATCGCCGCGCGCCGGGCCGCCCTGCACGCCATCGAGGCCGGTGACGCGGCCGAGGAGCACTTCGAGACGCTCGGCGACGACTGGGACGTGGAGGAGCGCGCGCTCGCCACACTCGGCGAACTCGGCCTGGGACACATCGACTTGGACCGCACCCTCGGCGAGGTGTCCGGTGGCGAGTCGGTACTGCTGCGGCTGGCCGCGCTGCTGCTCGGCAGGCCGGACGTCCTGCTCCTCGACGAACCGACCAACAACCTCGACCTGTACGCGCGCAGACGGCTCTACTCGGCCGTCGCGTCCTGGCCGGGAGTGATGATCGTGGTCAGCCACGACCGCGAACTCCTCGACCTGGTCGACCAGATCGCCGATCTGCGCTCCGGCGAGGTCACCTGGTACGGCGGAAACTTCTCCGCCTACGAGGAGGCCCTCGCCACCGAACAGGACGCCGCGACACGGATGGTGCGCGTCGCCGAGGCCGACTTCCGCAAACAGAAACGCGAACTGGTCGACGCCCAGGTCAAGTTGGCCCATCGCAGGCGGTACGGACAGAAGATGTACGACCAGAAGCGCGAACCGAAGATCGTCATGCAGGCGCGCAGGCGGTCGGCGCAGGAGTCCGCGGGCAAGCATCGCATCATGCACGAGGAGCGGCTCACCGAGGCGAAGGAACGGCTCGACGAGGCGGTGGAGGCCGTACGGGACGACGACGAGATCCGCGTCGACCTGCCGTACACGGCCGTACCGCCTGGCCGTACGGTCCTGACCCTCCTGGACCTCGAACTCGCCTACGGCGCGCGGGTGGCCGGCGGGCTCGATCTGCGCGGGCCGGAGCGGATCGCGCTGATCGGGCGCAACGGCGCGGGCAAGACGACGCTGCTGCGCACGATCGCCGGGGAACTGGAGCCGGTGTCGGGCGAGGCGACGGCGCATGTCCCGCTGCGCTTCCTGCCGCAACGGCTCGACGTCCTCGACGACGAGCTGACCGTGGCCGAGAACGTGGCCCGGTTCGCGCCTGCCGCCACCAACAACCGGGTACGGGCCCGGCTCGCCCGCTTCCTGTTCCGGGGCGCACGCGCCGACCAGAGGGCGGCGACGCTGTCCGGCGGCGAACGCTTCCGGGCCGCGCTGGCCGCGCTGATGCTGGCGGAGCCCGCCCCGCAACTGCTGATGCTGGACGAGCCGACGAACAACCTCGACATGGCGAGCGTGCGGCAACTCACGACGGCGCTGGAGTCCTATGAGGGCGCGTTGATCGTGGCCAGTCACGATCTGCCGTTCCTGGAGTCGATCGGCGTCACCCGCTGGCTGCTGCTGGACGGGGAGCTGCGGACGATCACTCCGGAGGAGGTGGAGCACCTGGTGTAGGACAGGGCGGCGCGTCTCAGGAGGGCCACAGCCTCGCGGCAGGGGTTTTGTCGGCACGGACGGGTGACGCATGATGGCCAACCGGTGCCGCGTTGCCGGCGCCGAAACGATCCCGCCGATACGGAGTCCCGCTCGTGCCCAGCCACAAGGCCCTCGTCCGCCGCCCCAGCCCGCGCCTGGCCGAAGGGCTGGTCACGCACATCGAGCGGGAGAAGGTCGACGTCGAGCAAGCCGTCGAGCAGTGGGAGGCGTACGTCCAGGCGCTGCGGACGCACGGCTGGGAGACGATCGAGGTGGAGCCCGCCGACGACTTCCCCGACTCCGTGTTCGTCGAGGACACGGTGGTCATGTACAAGAACGTGGCGCTGATCACCCGGCCCGGCGCCGAGTCCCGGCGCGAGGAGACCGGCGGGGTCGAGGAGGCGGTGGCCCGGCTCGGCTGCTCGGTGAACTGGGTCTGGGAACCGGGCACCCTGGAGGGCGGTGACGTCCTCAAGATCGACGACACGATCTACGTCGGCCGCGGCGGGCGGACGAACGCGGCCGGCGTGCAGCAGCTGCGGGCCGTGTTCGAGCCGCTCGGGGCGCGCGTGGTCGCCGTACCCGTGAGCAAGGTGCTGCATCTGAAGTCGGCGGTCACCGCGCTGCCCGACGGGACGGTGGTCGGGCACATCCCCAAGGTGGACCGGCCCTCGCTCTTCCCGCGCTTCCTGTCGGTGCCCGAGGAGGCCGGTGCGCATGTGGTGCAGCTCGGCGGCGACAAGCTGCTGATGGCGGCGAGCGCGCCCAAGACGGCCGATCTGCTCGCCGAGCTCGGCCTGGAGCCGGTCGTGGTGGACATCAGCGAGTTCGAGAAGCTCGAAGGCTGTGTGACGTGCCTCTCGGTCAGGCTCCGGGATCTGTACGCCTGACCGGGTGAGCGGACCACCCGTTCGGCGGCGGACCTGCGGTCCTGGCGCTGTTCGGGATCCCCCGGCAACGCGGCCTGAACAGCGATCTTTACAGCACCCTTAACCTACGGTCTCGTAACCTACGGTTTCGTAGCCTACGATTCCGTAAGTTGCACAGACCCCGGCACCGCTCGCCGGTTTGTTCAGTTTTGCACCACGTCCCCCTGGAGTTCCCGTGACGATCACTTCCCCGCACCTCGGCAGCCCCGCAGTCTGGACCGACGCCAAGCTGCTGTACGCGTTGGAGGAAGTCGTCGAGCAGGAGCTCAACCGGCACCTGAAGGTCACCAAGGACTGGATGCCGCACGAGTACGTGCCCTGGAGCAACGGCCGGAACTTCCCCGGCTTCTTCGAGGACGGCGAGGCCTGGGACAAGGAGCAGTCCAAGGTCACCGAGATCGGCCGTATCGCCCTCGTGGTGAACCTCCTCACCGAGGACAACCTCCCCAGCTACCACCACGAGATCGCCTCCCTGTTCGGCCGCGACGGCGCCTGGGGCACCTGGGTGCACCGCTGGACGGCGGAGGAGGGCCGGCACGGCATCGTCATGCGGGACTACCTGCTCGCCTCCCGCGCGGTCGACCCGGACAAGCTCGAAGCGTTCCGTATGCAGCACATGAGCGAGGGCTTCGAGTCGGACAACCGGCACTCGATGCTGCACTCCGTGGCGTACGTCGCCTTCCAGGAGCTGGCCACGCGCGTCTCGCACCGCAACACCGGCCACCAGTCGGGCGACCCGGTCTGCGACCGCATGCTGGCCCGCATCGCGACCGACGAGAACCTCCACATGGTCTTCTACCGCAATCTCCTGAAGGCCGCGTTCGAGCTCGCCCCCGACCTCACCATGCAGGCCGTGCGCGACGTCCTCGTCAACTTCCGGATGCCCGGTCACGGCATGCCCGGCTTCGAGCGGTTCGCCGCCCAGATGGCCATCGGCGAGGTCTACAACCTGCGCATCCACCACGACGACGTCATCCAGCCCGTGCTGCGCTTCCTGAAGGTCATGGAGATCGACGGTCTCGGCCCCGAGGGACAGCGCGCCCAGGAGGAGATCGGCCTCTACATGGGCGGCCTCGACTCCGAGGCCTCGAAGTTCGACGAGAAGCTGGCGAACCGCAAGGCCCGGATGGCGGCCCGCGCGAGCGCCTGACCGGCCCTGCGACCGCCCGGCGGGCGAATCGCCGGTGCGGGATCCGGCCCGGCTGCGGCATCATGCCGCCATGCGTGACAACAGCACGTCGGGGGCGGCGGTCGGCTTTCTGCTGGGCCTGATCGACCACGAGGACGCGGACCGGATACGGCGGCGGATCGGCCTGCCCGAGCCGGAGGGACCGGCGACTCTCGAACCCCGGCAGAACGCTCCGCTCTGGTCCTGGACGAGGACGGCGGTGCCCGCCTCCGTGCTGCTGTGGGTCCTGGAGCAGGACGATCCGGAACGGAACCAGTGGGTCTGGCGGCACAAGTCGGCGGACAACGCGATGCGGCGTGCCATCGCACGGGGTGTGCCGTTCGGTCCCGGCCGTGAAGCGCTGTTGACCGTTGTCGACGGGCTGGGCCCGGAGCTGGAACCGCCGGTCCCCACGAGCTACACCCGATTCGGCCTGGTCGGCGCCCTGCGCGAGGGCACCTCCATGCAGGCCGCGCGAACAGCCGCGTCGATGGTGCTGGAGCGCTCCGACTGGCACGCGGTCACCGAGGCGGACCGGGACCGCCCGCTGCCCGGTTACGCGCGCTGGGCGCTGTCGGTCCGGCCGGACTGCCCGCCCGCGCTGCGTGCGCACTTCGGCACGCACCGCAAGTTCACCCGCCGGGTCGAACAGGCCGGAGTGCTGGACGGCCCCGCCGACTACGCGACCGCCTGGGGCCCCGCGTCGCACGTCCTCAAAGTGCTGTCCACAGGACAACTGATGTTCCCCGCGCGCGCGGCCGAGGCCGAGGACGCCCTACGACCGCTCGTGCGCGACCACTTGGGCGACCGCGAGGACGCCTGGGCGGTGCTGGCGCAGCTGATCGACACGTTCCACGGGAACGCGGCGGAGCTGGTGGTGACGGCGGGCGCGATCGCCTGAGCCGGGCCGTGAGGGGGCGGGGCGGCTGGATTCGAACCAGCGTGCCCCAGTTCTGGAGACCGGTGCGCCTGCCTCTGCGCTACGACCCCGCCCTTGCGGCCAGAGCGTAATGCCTTGGCCCGATGTCAGTGGGGCCTGGTACCAATGAGCCATCGGGGGAACTGCGGCGCGGGGGGCGTGGGATGGCGTACGGGGAGCGGGGTCGGCGTACCCCTGTGGTCGATCCGGCCGACCGCAGGGCGCTGGAGCGGTACCGGCCGGCCGAGGCGGCGACGGTCGCCGAGGCGCGGCGGCTGAAGGAGGCCGCGCTGCTGGACTTCGGGCTGACCGAGTCCGCGGTGGCGTCCTGGCTGTACGCGAAGTGCCACCACCAGATCCCGACCACGGCGGTGGACACCGCGGCCGTGGTCGCCTCCGGCGACGGCTCCTGCCTGCTGCTCTTCAACCCGGACTTCTTCGTCGGACTCGGCCTGGACGGCGTGAAGTTCGTGCTCTTCCACGAGGCCCGGCACCTGGTGCAGCGGCACCTGTTCGCCGACCCCGAGCTGCGCGAGGACCCGGTGTTCGAGCTGGCCACCGAGGTCTCCATCAACCATGTCGCTCTGGTCCGGCTCGGCCACCCCGAACTGCCCCTGCTGGACGGCCGCCCGACGGGCATCGACCCACGGCGGATCCACGGCCTGTACCGCGAGGACCTCACCGCGCACGGCCTGGAACCCGTCCCCTACGAGGAGTTTGTCGCGACCGACATGAAGGTCTACGGCGAGCTGAGGCGCATGGCGCATCCCCCGGTCCCGGAGCGGCGGCTGTGCGTGCACCTCGTGGACGGTGGTGTACCGGCCGACCAGGAGACGGTGGACACGGTGGCGTCGTCCGCGCTGCTGAACTCCCTGCTGGCGGCGCGGCGCGGACACCCGGGCGCGGAGCGGGAGTTGCTCGACCTGATGGGCCGTACCGAGGACGGTTCCGCGCGGGCCGCCCGGATCTGGGGGAATCTGGGCGCGGGCGTCCTGCGCGGCGAGACGGCGCGCACGCGTACCGTCCACTGGTGGCAGCGCTGGCTGGTCGACGTCCTCGGCTCGAAGCTGCGCGAAGGCGAGCGGCTGGTGTACCCGAAGAAGCGCGGCGCACTGCTCGCGGCCCTCGGCCAGGACCCGATGCTCTCGCGCCGCGGCCCGGTCCGGGAGAAAGTCCTGGTCATCGCGTACGACACCTCGGGTTCGATGCCGCACCAGGTGATCACCTGGCTCACCGAACTCGTCGGCCGCATCGACGGAGTCGAGGCGCACTGGCTGTCGTTCGACTCCGTGGTCATGCCGTTCACGCCGGGCGAGCGCGTCTACGGCGGTGGCGGCACCAGCTTCCAGGTGGTCGCGGACTACGTGGAGGGGCATACGGAGGTGCACGGTCGCCGGTTCGACGTCACTCCGGACGCGGTCGTGATGCTCACCGACGGGTACGCGCCGCCGGTCACGCCCGCCGAGCCGGACAAGTGGACCTGGCTGATCACCGAGGGCGGCAGCGAGTGGCCCGAGACGCACAACCCGGCGATGGACTGCCATCGCGTCACGACAGGATCGCGGTAGATGAGCACGGAGACAGGGCAGTTGACGCCACCGGCGACCGAGCGCGGCAGGGGTGAGCCGTCGCGCCTGGAGTCGTTCATCGACGCGATGATCGACATCGGGCAGACCGGACAGATCTTCGGCGAGCACGGCATCGGTAAGACGGCGACGTTCTTCTCCCACATCGGCCGCGCTCACCCGGGCACCGCGCTGGTGTACGTCCCGGCGGCCAATCTGACGCCGGACGACCTGCTGATCAACGCGCCGGTGCGGGACCCGCACACCGGTGAACTGGTGCTGCGGCAGCTGGTGATGAGCCAGTTGAAGCCGGGCGCGCCGTTCGTGCTGCTCATCGACGACTCGCTGCAGGCGGGCGACACGGTCCAGTCGCAGCTGATGCAGATCGCGTGCAACTGGACGCTCGGCGAGCACGATCTGCGGGCGCTGGGCTGTGTCGGTGTCTTCCTCACGGACAACGAGTCGCTGTCCGAGACCTCGGCCCGGCGCGGCGACCTCGCGCTGCTCGACCGCATGGTCACGATGCGGATCTCGGCGAACGACACGTCCTGGCGCCGGCATCTGGCCGCCAAGTACCGCTCCTGGGACCTGAATCCGGTGTTCGCCGTGTGGGCGTCGCTCTCCCCGGCGCTGCGCGAACTGCTGTCCCCGCGCACGCTGGACCACGTCCTGGCCAACGCGAAGGAGGGCTTCCCGCTCCGCTGGGGCCTGCCCCTGATCGACGGCGAGCGGCTGCGGCTGGCCGAGCCGGGCCCCGACGGCAGGCCCGGCCAGAACCGCACGGCGGAGATCCTCGACCGCCTCGCCGAGGCCCTCGACGTGCCCAACCCGGCCACGATCCCCGACCCGGTACGGCAGGTGGTGCGGGCCGCGCTGCGCAACCGCTGGACGGTGCTGCTGCAGGGGCCGCCCGGGTGCGGCAAGACGGAGCTGGTCAGGGAGACGGTCCGCGCGAGCCTGGGCCGGGAGCCGCTGTACTTCTCGCTGCCGGTGACGAACGTCGAGGACCTGTGCGCGCCGATCCCGTCGCCGGACGGCACCCTGGACAACGTGCTGGCGGCGAACTTCACCGGGCCGGACCCCAAGGCGATCGTGTGGGACGAGTACAACCGCCCCAAGGACAAGGCCGCGTTCGCCAAGCTCATGGAAATCACCCAGGAGTGGTCGCTGGCCGGCCGGCGGATCGAGAACCTGCGGGCGCAGATCGCCGTCCAGAACCCGCCCTACCATCTCGGCCGCAAGCTGCTGGTCTCGCGGAACAACATCGCCCAGGCGACCCGGTTCACGGCCTCGCTGACGGTGGATCCGGCGGACATCCCAGCCAACGAGTGGCTGCTCGCACGCTACGGCGCGGACGCCGAGACGGTGCTGGAGTGGTGGAAGCACGACATCGACGACGACGGCCGCGCCTGGATCACCAAGCGCACCCTGGAGCGGCTCATCAAGCTGCACCGGCGGGGGCTGCCGCTGGAGATGGCGACGGTCTATCTCGGCGACGGCGAGTACGCGCCCGTGCCGCTCACCGCCCTGATCGACCGCTTCAAGGGCCGCCCGGTCACCGGCCTGCGCGAACTGACCCGGGACGCGGACCGCTGGGAGGCCCGGCTGCGCCGCGCCGCCGAGCACACCGGCGAGGGCGGCGACGACAGCGACGTGGTCCACCAGATCCTGGCCAACGCGGAGCTGTCCCAGCTGAAGAAGCACCGCGCGGTGGTGGCCCGCATGGTGGCACTGCTGCCGGCGAAGCTCCGGGCGACGTATCTGGTGGGGGCGTCGGCACAGCAACAGCGGTTCTGGACCGACATATTCACCGGACTGGCGCGTCGCTGACCCCGTGCCAGGGCCTGTCTGACAACGGGCGCTCGATACGGCGCCCGTTGCCGCCGGCGGCCAGCAGCGCGTCGGCGAGGACGGTCACGCCCGCCGGGTCGAGCCCGGTCTGTACGAGGTCGAGTGTGCGCAACGACCGCGCGGACTCGATGAGTTCGGCCGCCGCCCGCCCACCACCACTGCCCAGGGGGTTGCGCTTGAGCCACACACCGGTCACGACCTGCGGCGAGGCACGCAACTGGTCGGCGATCCGGCAGGCACCGCCGGCCGTGATCCCGTTGCAGCCGAGGTAGAGCGTCTCGACGTCGCCGCTCCCACCGGCCACGGCCTCGGCACCCTCGTCACCGAGCCCGTCCGTACCGAGCAGCAAGTGCCGTACGGGCGACGGTCCTTGGGCCAGTGCCTCCGCGACGCGCGCGGCGCCCTCCGCCCCCAGCCCCTGTTTGCACAGGTCGAGCCGCCCGTCCGGCAGCGCCGTCCCACGGCGAAGTCCAGTCACTCCCGGGTCGGCCGCCCCGGCCGCAACCAGTCCAGCAGCGGCCCGAGTTCGGCGACGGGGCGTGGCACGCCGGACGGCACTCCGGCGAAACCGCTCACCCCCGAACCCACCGCCGCAGCCTCTCCCATGTCCCCGCTCACCACGCCGCCTCCCGATAGTCCTTGAGGAACACCCCGGACACCGGGTCTCCCGACTCGCCGCGCACGATCGGGTCGTAGACACGGGCCGCGCCGTCCACGATGTCCAGCGGCGTGCGGAAGCCGGCCCCGGCCATGCGGCTCTTCTTGGGCGCGGGGTTCTCGTCGGTGATCCAGCCCGTGTCGACGGCGCACATGTGGACGCCCTGTTCGGCGAGTTCGGCGGCGCTGGTGCGGGTGAGCATGTTGAGCGCGGCCTTGGCCATGTTGGTGTGCGGGTGTCCGGCCGTCTTGTTACGGACGGCGAACCGGCCCTCGACGGCGGTCACGTTGACGACGTACCTGCGCGGACGCGGCGACGCGAGCAGCAGCGGCAGCAGCCGGTCGCAGAGCAGGGCGGGGGCGAGCGCGTTGACGAGCTGGGTCTCCAGGACCTCGGCCGGGTCGAGGGCGCCGAGCCGGGCCGACCAGGAGTTCTCCGGGGACGGGTCCGGCAGCAGTCCCGCCTCGTCGGCCTCGCGCAGTACGACGGGCAGCGCCGAGGCCCCGCCCGCGAGCATCCGCATCGGTGTGAACCCGGGCGCCTGCCGGGCCCCTTCGGGCAGTGCGTCGCGCTCGCCCGCGGCCAGCAGGGCGTACGACTGCGGGGGCCGCCGTACGGTCTGCGCGGCGTTGTTGACGAGGATGTCCAGCGGTTCGCCCGTCTGCCGCAACTCCTCGCACAGGCCGAGGACCTGGCGCGGGTCGCGGAGGTCCACGGCGAGCACGGTGAGCCGGTCGAGCCACTTCTCGCTGCCGGGCTCCGCGTGGAACCGGCGCACGGTGTCGTGCGGGAACCGCGTGGTGACCTGCACCTCCGCGCCGTCCCGCAGCATCATCAGCGCGAGTTGGAAACCGATCTTCACCCGCCCGCCGGTGAGCAGCACCCGGCGCCCGCTCAGATCCGTACTCAGCGCACGGCGGGCGGTGTTGTCGGCGGCGCACTCGGGACACAGCCGGTGGTAGAACGAATCCACCTGTCGATAGGGCGACTTGCAGACATAGCAACCACGCGGCTTGCGGTAGACACCACCGTCGTCCCGGTGAGCCGTCCCGCCCGTCGCGGGCAGCGCGGCGTCCTCACGCCGGTCAGCCGCTCCCGTCGCCGTCGCGG
>NZ_JAWOAI010000358.1:0-10404 GCF_033194735.1 Streptomyces sp. W16 | reverse complement strand
CCGTCGTACCCACAGCGCCCCCGCGCCTGCCCGCAACGCGCCCGCACCCCTACCCGCCCGCCGACACGCCAAAGGGCCGGGCACCTTCACGATGCCCGGCCCTTCAAGATCTCCTCGCGGGAAACGGCCCCGACGAGCTCAACCCCTCACTCAAGGGGCCGCCCGCCACGGCTCACCGCCCGACCCGCGGAGCGACGTCACTTCTTGCGACGGCTGCCCCGGCGCCCCTGCTTGCGGCGCTCCGCGCGCGTGAGGCCGTCCGCCTCGGAGCGCACCGGCTCGTCGTCGCTGGTGAAGTCGCCCTCGACGATGCCGCCCTCGCCGTCCACGCTGGGCGCGGAGAAGTGCAGCCGGTCCGGCCGCTGCGGTGCGTCGAGCCCCTTGGCGCGGATCTCGGGACGGGCGCTCGCCTGCGCGGGCACCGTGTCCTCCTTGTCGAGGGACGGCTTGTCGTCCTCCACGGGGACTTCCTCGACCTGCTGCTCGACCTGGACCTCCAGGTTGAACAGATAGCCGGCGGACTCCTCCTTGATGCCGTCCATCATGGCGGTGAACATGTCGAAGCCCTCGCGCTGGTACTCGACCAGCGGGTCCTTCTGGGCCATCGCGCGCAGGCCGATGCCCTCCTGGAGGTAGTCCATCTCGTAGAGGTGCTCTCGCCACTTGCGGTCCAGGACCGACAGCACGACCCGGCGCTCCAGCTCACGCATGATCTCGGAGCCGAGCTGCTCCTCGCGCCCCTCGTACTGCTCGTGGATGTCGTCCTTGATGGACTCGGCGATGAACTCGGCGGTCAGACCGGCCCGGTCCCCGGCCGCCTCCTCCAGCTCCTCCACGGTGACCTTCACCGGGTAGAGCTGCTTGAACGCGCCCCACAGCCGGTCGAGGTCCCAGTCCTCCGGGAAGCCCTCGGCGGTCTCCGCGGCGATGTACGCGTCGATCGTGTCGTCCATGAAGTGCACGACCTGGTCCTGCAGGTCCTCGCCCTCCAGGACGCGGCGGCGCTCGCCGTAGATGACCTCACGCTGCCGGTTGAGGACCTCGTCGTACTTGAGGACGTTCTTGCGGGTCTCGAAGTTCTGCTGCTCGACCTGCGACTGGGCGGACGCGATCGCGCGCGTGACCATCTTGTTCTCGATCGGCACGTCGTCCGGAACGTTCGCCATCGACATCACGCGCTCGACCATCTGGGCCTTGAACAGCCGCATCAGGTCGTCGCCGAGGGAGAGGTAGAAGCGGGACTCGCCCGGGTCGCCCTGACGGCCGGAGCGACCGCGCAGCTGGTTGTCGATACGGCGCGACTCGTGCCGCTCGGTGCCGAGGACGTAGAGGCCGCCGAGATCCTTGACCTCCTCGAACTCGTCCTTGACCGCCTGCTCGGCCCGCTCCAGGGCGGCGGGCAGGGCCTGGGCCCACTCCTCGATGTGCTCCTCGGGGTCGAGGCCCTGCTGGCGCAGTTCCGCCTCGGCGAGGTCGTCGGGGTTGCCGCCGAGCTTGATGTCCGTACCACGGCCGGCCATGTTCGTGGCGACCGTCACGGCGCCCCTGCGGCCGGCCTGGGCGATGATCGGCGCCTCACGGTCGTGCTGCTTCGCGTTCAGCACTTCGTGCTGGATGCCGCGCTTGGCGAGCTGCTGTGAGAGGTACTCGGACTTCTCGACCGACGTCGTACCGACGAGGATCGGCTGGCCCTTCTCGTGCTTCTCGGCGATGTCGTCGACGACCGCCTCGAACTTCGCGACCTCGGTGCGGTAGATCAGGTCGGACTGGTCCTTGCGGACCATCGGCCGGTTGGTCGGGATCGGGACGACGCCGAGCTTGTAGATCTGGTGGAACTCGGCGGCCTCGGTCATCGCCGTACCGGTCATGCCCGAGAGGTTGCTGTAGAGGCGGAAGAAGTTCTGGAGGGTGATCGTGGCGAGCGTCTGGTTCTCGTCCTTGATGTCCACCCCTTCCTTCGCCTCGATCGCCTGGTGCATGCCCTCGTTGTAGCGGCGGCCGGCGAGGATACGGCCGGTGTGCTCGTCGACGATCATGACCTCGCCGTCGATGACGACGTAGTCCTTGTCCTTCTTGAAGAGCTCCTTCGCCTTGATGGCGTTGTTCAGGTAGCCCACCAGCGGGGTGTTCACCGACTCGTAGAGGTTGTCGATGCCCAGCCAGTCCTCGACCTTGGAGACACCGCCCTCGTGGATGGCTACCGTGCGCTTCTTCTCGTCGACGTCGTAGTCACCCGTCTCCTCCAGGCCCTTGAGCGAGTTGCCGGCTTCGCCCTTCTTCAGGCGGGTGACCAGCTTGGCGAAGTCGCCGTACCACTTGGTGGCCTGGTCGGCCGGGCCGGAGATGATCAGCGGCGTACGGGCCTCGTCGATGAGGATGGAGTCGACCTCGTCGACGATCGCGAAGTTGTGGCCGCGCTGCACCAGTTCGTCCTGCGACCACGCCATGTTGTCGCGCAGGTAGTCGAAGCCGAACTCGTTGTTCGTCCCGTAGGTGATGTCGCACGCGTACTGCTCGCGACGCTGGGTCGGCGTCATGTTGGCGAGGATGCAGCCGACCTCAAGGCCCAGGAACTTGTGGATGCGGCCCATCATCTCGGAGTCGCGCTCGGCCAGGTAGTCGTTGACCGTGATGATGTGGACGCCGTCTCCGGAGAGGGCGTTCAGATACGCGGGCAGGGTGCCGACCAGGGTCTTGCCCTCGCCGGTCTTCATCTCGGCGACGTAGCCGAGGTGCAGGGCCGCGCCGCCCATCATCTGCACGTCGTAGTGACGCTGGCCGAGGACGCGCTTGGCGGCCTCGCGCACGGTGGCGAACGCCTCGGGCAGCAGGTCGTCCAGGGTCTCACCATCGATGTAGCGCTGCTTGTACTCCTCGGTGAGGGCCTTCAGCTCGGCGTCGGAGAGGTCGACGAAGTCCTCTTCGATGGAGTTGACCTGGTCCGCGATGCGGTGCAGTTTGCGCAGGATCTTGCCTTCGCCTGCACGCATGATCTTCGAGAGGACGGACACGGGGGTTGGTCTCCTTGCCGGTCGGGCCTGGGACGGTCGGTTTCCAATGACATGGCTGAGCAACGGCCATCGTATGCGAGGACCCCGCCACGCCGGGAGCCTGCCGGGGACGCCGACCGTCCACTACTTCAAAAACGCTTCAAAGGGGACAACGGCCGGGGGTCGCCGATGGTGCCGCGTCGTTCCGAGGAATTGCGCGAAATGTGATCACTCGCTCACACAGCGCAAAAGCATGGCGTCCTTGTGCGCCCCCGAGCAGAATCGGCCGATGGAACCCGTCACGCTCACGACCGACCGTCTCCTCCTGCGCAGCGTCGGCCCGCAGGACACCGATGTCGTGTATTCCGCCGCCCAGGACCCCGAGATCCAGCGCTGGACGACGATCCCCTCGCCCTACCTCCCGGAGCACGCGCGGAGTTTCACCGAGCAGTTGGTCCCCGAGGGCTGGGCGAACTGTTCGATGTTCACCTTCGGTGTCTTTCTCCCCGAAGGGGAGTTGGTGGGCATGCTCGCCATCACGATGCGTTCCCTGGGCGTCGGCGAGGTCGGCTTCTGGGCCACGAAGCAGTACCGGGGCAACGGCTACATCACCGAGGCGACCGTCGCCGTCTCCCGCTGGGCGTTCACCCGGCTGTCGATCGACCGCGTCGAATGGCGCGCGGAGGTCGGCAACAAGGGCTCCCGCGCAGTCGCCGAGCACGCCGGTTTCACCGTCGAGGGCACGCTCCGCTCCGCGATCAACAACAAGGGCGTACGACGGGACTGCTGGGTCGCCTCCCTGCTCCCGTCCGACCTGGGCCTGCCCTCGACCGCGCCGTACCTGCCCGCCCAGCCGTAGCGCCGCGAATCCGCAGGTCAGCACGCGTTGTCAGTGGCACCCTCTATCGTGCGGAGACATGACGAGTGCCCCGCGCCCCACGACCGACCTGTCGGCAGCCGACGCCCGCCGCATCGCCCTGCGCGCACAGGGTTTCCTCGGTGCCCCCGACCGCCGCGCGGGCGTGCGCGGCGTGCTCCGCCATCTCGGCGCGGTCCAGCTCGACACCATCTCGGTCCTCGCCCGCTCCCACGAACTGATCCCGTACGCCCGCCTCGGCGCCGTCCCCCGCAAGACGGTCGAGGACGCGTACTGGACCCAGACGCACGCCTTCGAGTACTGGTCCCACGCGGCCTGCATCCTCCCCGTCGAGGAGTGGCCCCATTTCGCCTTCCGCCGCCGCGCCTACCGCGGCCGACCGCACTGGAACCACGACCTCCCGGACGGCACCTACGACCAGGTCATCAAGCAGCTCCGCGCCGAAGGCCCCCTCACCTCCACCGAATTGGGCGGCGCCAAGCGCACCAGCGAGTGGTGGGACTGGTCCGGCGCCAAGGTCGCCGTGGAGCGCGCGCTCATGTACGGCGAGGTGGTGTGCGTGGAGCGCCGCGGCTGGAAGCGGGTGTACGACCTCGCCGAGCGCGCGATCCCGGATCAGCTGCTGCACGACGAGCTGGATGACACGGAGTGCCTTCGCCGTCTGGTAGGCCTGGCGGGCCAGTCGCTGGGCGTCGGCACGCGCGCGGACATCGCCGACTACCACCGCCTCAAGGGCGAGCAGGTCGACGCGGTGATCGCCGACTCGGGTCTGGTCCCGGTCACGGTGGAGGGCTGGGGCAAGCCGGCCTGGGCCGACCCGGCGGCCTTGGAGACCGCCCCGCGCGGTCGGCATCGCACCACGCTCCTGTCGCCGTTCGACTCCCTGATCTGGGAGCGGGCACGCACGGAGCGGATCTTCGGCTTCACCCACCGCCTGGAGGCCTACGTCCCCAAACCGAAGCGGATCCACGGCTACTTCGCGATGCCGGTCCTCGCCGGCGGCCAGTTGGTCGGCCGCGTCGACCCGGCGCGGGAGGGCCGCACCCTGGTGGCCAAGCAGGTCGCCCTGGACGGCGCGAAGGCCGTCCCGTCCGTGGCGCAGGCGCTGGTCGAGGCCGCGAGCTGGGTGGACTGCACAGACGTACGCGTGGAGCGGGTCGACGCCCCCGAACTGCGCGGGCCCCTCGCCGGAGAACTCCTGCGCCTGCTGGCGTGAGGGTCACCGGATTTCGAGGATCTTCTCCCGCATCGCGTAGACGACGGCCTCCATCCTGGAGTGCAGCTGCAGCTTCTCCAGGATGTTGCGCACATGGTTCTTCACGGTGTTCTCGGAGATGAACAACTGCTTGGCGATATCGCGGTTGTTCATACCGGTGGCGACGAGTTTGAGAACCTCCAGCTCACGGTCGGTGAGCCGCGGCGCGGGCACCAATCGGCGCTCGTCGGTGCGCTGGATCATCGACTTGAACTCGGTGAGCAGTTTCGACGCCATGGAGGGGCTGATCTGCGACTGTCCGTCGGCCACGGCGCGAATGGCGGTGGCCACCTCGTCGGTCGAGATCTCCTTGAGGAGATATCCCGTCGCACCCGCCTTGATCGCGTCGTAGAGATCGGCCTCTTCGTCACTGATCGTCAGCATGATGATCTTCGCGCTGGGCGCCACCTCCTTGATGGAGGTGCACGCCTCGATCCCGCCCCGCTTCGGCATCCGTACGTCCATCAGGACGATGTCCGGCAGCAGGTCGGCGGCCTTGTCCACGGCCTCGGCGCCGTCGCCCGCCTCGCCGACGACCTGGATGTCCTCCTCGGCCGCCAGCACGATCTCCAGGCCTCGGCGGAAGAGGGCGTGGTCGTCCACGACAAGGACTCTGATCGGCTCCTTGCGTGTCGAGCCCGCTTCCGGGCCCATGCCGACGACGCCGCCGTCGGCATCCTCGACCTGCATCGGTCCGAAGCTGTCCGCCATCGTTCCTCCCCCTGAAGGCTGTGGCCTGTGGTCCTGCGCCATCGCCAACCCAAGGCAGCGGCCCACCGGTTGGGCGCTGTGCGGCCATGATTCCATGCCTGGACGACAGTGCGGTCACGGAGCGGGGCGCGAAGTGGTCGCACACCGGTGCCCCTGGGGGCGCACACGCGCTCCAGGGGCACCGGCTCAGCTGTCGCCGGTTGGGTCAGCCGCCCAGCGTGCCGCCCGCCGCGGGCGGTTGCGCCTGGGTGACCATCGGGTCGGTGCTGAGGTGGATGACGCCGTAGTCGTAGGCGTGCCGCCGGTAGACGACACTCGGTTCCTTGGTCTCGGAGTCGACGAACAGGTAGAAGTCGTGTCCGACCAGTTCCATCTCGTAGAGGGCCTGGTCCAGGGACATCGGAGAGGCGACGTGGGTCTTCTCGCGGACGATGAGGGGGCCTTCGCCCTTCACTTCCAGCGAGCCGATCTTCTTGGTGGGCACACCGTCCGACTGCTCGTCCGGGACGGCGTGGCCGTTGCCGTTGAGCGTCGCCGCGCCCGGGACGTGGTCGGGGACCTCGGCGGCCGTGAGCCGACGGGCACCGCGGCGCGTGTGACGCTTGTCGTGCTGCTTGCGCAGCCGGGCATCCAGCTTCTCCGCCGCGAGGTCGAGCGCCGCGTACGGATCGTTGGCCGATGCCTCCGCCCGGATCACCGGACCGCGGGAGCGGAGCGTGATCTCCACTCGGTCGCAACGGTCGGCCTGTCGGGGGTTGGGCTCCTTGGACACCTCGACGTCGAGGCTGATCACCTTGCCGTCGAGCTTCTGGATCTTCTCCAGCTTCAGCTTCTCGGCCACGTGCTTGCGGAACCGCTCGGGCACCTCGGTCTTGCGGCCCTTGACGACGATGTCCACGCAGAACTCCGTTCCCGGATCACTCCGCTTCGCTGCGGAGCGTCTCCCTTTTGCACCAGGCTCCGGTCACCCCGGAACCTCGGACTCGGTGACTTCCACCTCCTCC
This sequence comes from Streptomyces sp. W16, assembly GCF_033194735.1. Taxonomy (NCBI): domain Bacteria; kingdom Bacillati; phylum Actinomycetota; class Actinomycetes; order Kitasatosporales; family Streptomycetaceae; genus Streptomyces; species Streptomyces sp. W16. The sequence goes on along the minus strand of NZ_JAWOAI010000358.1, from coordinate 3,567 downwards.
TCCCCCATGGGCAAGATCTCCACCCCATGGCCGCGGGTGATTGCAGAAAACCCGCAGCACGGCATTCGGATAGGAGAGGTGCGGCCTGCGCCTTTCTCTCACAACCGAACATATCTCGCCCGGACGGATGTCGTCACCCTCTACTGCGGCGTACCTCCGTTCAGGTGAATTGGCCCTGTTGTTACCTGCAACGACGCAAGTTTGCAGTCAGTTCCGGTTTATTTCGAAGGAATCTGGCGATGCCGCGATCACAGCCGCGCAGATCAGGTCACCAGGGCCGTTCACACCCACGATTCCCGGTGCACTGAGTGCCATGTGTCGCCCCTTCTCCTTTGATGCCTGCATCTGTTCCCCTCTGCCTTCCCGGGACACACCCGCGTACACAGCCGCGGGTGCTCCAACTGCTCCTCCTGGCCCATCGCAGGTGATCGCCTCACGCACGGCACGCGCCGCCTCCCGCAACGAGGCGCCCGTCGTCATCAGGTCGTCGACGAGCACGACCGGACCGCCGACCAGCAGCCGGGCACCACCCGCGACCACTTCCAGGGCACCGGCGAGATTGTCCAGCCGCTGCCGGGAGTTGAGCCCCGACTGGTCGGCCACCCACCGCCGCTGCCGCAGCACGGCCACCACCCGGGCCGGCGTCCCGCTCCGCCGCAACTCCCCCGCCGCCGCCAGGGCGATCCGCCGCGCCGGATCATGCCCGCGAGCCCGCACCACCCCACGTGCGGAGGGCACGGGAACAAGCAACACCGGCGCCTCGGCACCGCTCCGGAACCGGACGTCGCCTACCACCGGCCCGTGTCGCCCCGCGGGTGCCTGCTGCACTCCCGCTGCCACCTCCTCGGCCCAGTCCCCCCACTCGCCCTCGCTGCCCTCATCACTCTCCTCCCTCGGCTCACCGAGTCCCGGCACCCAGTCCCCGTCCAGCCCCGCCAAACGTCCACGTTGCCCCGCCAAACCCCCGCCCTGCCCCGTCACAGCCCCATGGCCCCGCACCCGGCACTCCCGGAGCCCCGCCCGGACAGCGCCCGCGAGAGCCGCGCCCAGCGGCCCCGCGAGGGCCAGCGAGCCTCGTTCCTTGTGGGCGAGGAGCACCGCGCGCACCTCGTCCGCGTAAGGAACCGCCGCATACGTCGCCGGCAGCCCGGACGGCTCGGGCACCGGTCGCACCCGGCTCGGTACGGCCCCGCTCAGGGCGGCACGGCACTCCGGGCAGAGCACCGTACGAGGCATCCCGCAGCCTCCGCACTCGGCCGGCAGCACCAGATCCGTGAGGTCCCGCCACCACCCCCGCATGCCCACCACTGTGCCAACGCCCTCGCCGACCGGCCACCCCTGTGGACAACCGATGGACGCCTGCCTGTGGACAACTCCGCGCCACCGCGGACAGCCGTCCCCCACACGAGTGCGGGTCCGCCCCGGAACACACGAACGGCCGCCTCCTGCCGAGCCTCAGCCCGGCCGAAGACGGCCGCTCTTCACTGCCTCACCCGAGATCGACGGGCACGTGCCTCGGGTCCACCGGCGAGCACCGCACGCCGCATGGATCCGGACAGCGAGCGCCCCTCACCCCAGATCAACCGGCAAGCACCTCAACCCAGTTGGACCAGCGATCATCCTTACCCCGGGTAAACCGGTGCCGACCCCGTCTTGACCACTTGCTGCCACTGCGCCCCGGTCGGCAGCCGTACGATCCCGTCCTCCGAGTAAGCCACCAGCGGAAGCTTGTCGTCCTCGGACGCGGCGATCTCCTTCACGCCGGTCAGGGACGTGGGCGCCGGACCTTCCGGTGTGGAGCCGTCGACCTGGACGTACCTCATCTGCTGCACGCCGTCCTTCGCGCGCCCCGCCACCACGAGCCGGCTGTCCCCGGCCCACGACATGGCCGTGATCTCCTCCAGGTCCGGGGTCGCGGAACGCAGTTCGAGGACCGAGATCACCGGCTGCTCCCCGGTAGCCCCGCTCCGCTGGATCCGCCCGATCAGCAGGGACCGCTTGCCGTTCTTCTCCACGACGAGCGCGATCCGCACCCCGTCGGCCGCCACCCGAACCGACTCGATCCGGCCGTCCAGCCCCAGGGTGTCGACCGCGATCGGCTCGCCGGCGCCCTGCTGCAGCAGGAGCAGCCGGGGGTTCTTCGGGTCCCGGTCGGCCACCCAGAGGTCGCCCTGCACATCCCAGCTGGGAGCCGTCAGCCGGTCGGCCGCCGTCTTGCCCTGGCTGGTCAGCACGGGGTCCCCGAGCGACGCGCCCGACACCATCGACCCGACGTAGAGCGACTTCCCGTCGAGACTGACCCCGGCCCCTCTCTCCTCGTCACGCGACACCGCCACCGACCCCAGCTGCTTGGTGCCCTCGCCCAGGGCACCTGGTACCGCCTCGGTGTGCGTGCCTCTGCTGCCGCCGGGTATCCGCACAACCCGGTGCTTGTCGTCGAGGAAGTACAGGTACACGGGGTGGTTCACGGGGCCGCGTGCCACGAGGGACTCCGCGTTGTTCTCGGAGTACACGCACAGCTGTGCGCCGTTGGCAGCCTGCAGCTCGACCTCGTCCACCGTGGGGGTCATGGTCTGAAGCGTGTAGAGGATCTGGGTCGCCATCTCGTTGCACCGGGCCAGCCCCACCCGCGAGGCCTTCTGGTTCAACGGGACCGTCAGTTTGTTCTGGTCGTCGGGGGTCAGCGAGGTGACCCCCTTGCGCAGGGCCGTCCCGGTGGGGAAGCTCGACCTGACCACGGGCCCGAGCCAGCTGGTGGGCCCGCTGAGGAGCGAACGCACCATCTGCGTCATGGGGTCCACCCGCCGCCGTACGAACACGGGGTCCGCCACGGCGATCGGCTGCGGGGTCGTCCCGGCCGTCGTGTTCGACGCGAAGTAGTACTTGTTGACCGACATGTAGTTGCGCTGGAAGTCCGAGCTGCCCATGACGACGCCCTGCGGCAGCCCGTCGATACGCCACTGCCCGCTCTTCGCGTCCTTCGCCAGGTGCACCCGCTGGCTGTACTGCCCGTCCGCCGGCGAGTACGCCTGCTGCGAGTCCACCGTGGCGACCCGGTCACCGGTCAGTGTGTACGTGAAGGCGTCGCTGTCCTCCCGTCCGCCGGGGGGACGGACGATCTCCGTGCTCGGCCCGTCGGCGAGCACCGTGGTGGACGCCTCCGGCTGCCAGCCCCGCGCCGCCTTGGCGGTCAGGTACAGGCGTGCCGTCTTGTAGCTCGGATCGTCGCTGGTCAGCGCCTCCAGGAAGCCCTGCACGATCTCCCCCTGCGTCGCGTCCTCCCGGGGAGGCATCGCGAAAACCCGCACCTGGGTGTCCTGTCGCGGCGTCGACTCGACACCCCGGAGGTCCCCGCTGTCCGGCATCGAGGCACATCCCGCCAGCACTACGACGCCACACGCGACGTACGCCGCCGCGCGTGCCGGCTTTCGCCGGGCGCCCCCCTCGCGGTCAGCGCCCACGAGATGCCTCCCCCTGCTTGTTCGATTCCTCCGGCTCAGCGGCCGGGTCCGTACCGCGCGCGGTGTCACTCCGAGGCGCGTCCGCGGTCGACCGGCCCTCCTGGCG